>JBAVTI010000334.1:0-12847 GCA_049696055.1 Paracoccaceae bacterium
AAGCGTGGGTCGGCTGGACGACGCGTGGCTGGTGGAAAAAGGCACCATGCCGGGGCAGCGCGTGCTGCGTCTGGCCGAGGTTGACGGCACCGATTGCCCATATTTCGCCATCGTTCTGGTGCATGGCCAAGGCCGCCGCCCCGAGGTGGCGGAATGACCGGAACCCTGACCATCGCGGGCCTTGGGCCGGGGGCGGATGCCATGGTGACCCCCGAGGTGACCGCCGCCCTGGCACGTGCCACCGATATTGTCGGCTATATTCCCTATGTCGCCCGCGTCGCCCCCCGCGCGGGGCTGACCCTGCACGCCTCGGATAACCGGGTCGAGATTGACCGCGCCACCCACGCTTTGCAAATGGCGGCGGCAGGCAAGCAGGTTGTTGTCGTCTCCTCTGGTGATCCCGGCGTGTTCGCCATGGCCTCGGCGGTGTTCGAGGCGATGGAGGCGCTGCCGCAATACCATCACCTTGATATCCGGGTGCTGCCCGGCATCACCGCGATGTTGGCGGCTTCGGCCCGTGCGGGCGCCCCCTTGGGCCATGATTTTTGCACCATCAATCTCAGCGACAACCTGAAACCCTTTGCAGCCGTCGAGAAACGCCTGCGTCTTGCCGCGCAAGCCGATTTCGCGATGGCATTTTACAACCCGCGATCCGCAAGTCGCCCGCACCAGTTTACCCGCGTGTTGGAAATCTTGCGCGAGGAATGCGAACCCAGCCGCCTGATCATCTTTGCCCGCGCAGTCTCTACCCCGGACGAGCGGCTGCTGACCGTCGCCCTGTCTGACGCCACGCCGGAAATGGCCGATATGCGCACCGTGGTACTGGTTGGCAATTCCGCCACCCGCCGCCTTGGCCGCTATGTCTATACCCCAAGGTCGGCAGAATGACCCAGCCACGCCAGCACTGCATCCAGACTGTCCACCACCTGACGCGGCGGCAAAGCGGGGCGGTCAATCAAGATTACCGGCAACTGCAGCACCCGCGCGGCCTCCAACTTGGCCGCAGCTCCGGTGCCGCCAGCGTTTTTGGCGACGATGTGCGAGATGCGATGGTCGCGCAGCAAAGCCAGATCACCGGCCACAGTGAACGGCCCGCGTGCAATGACGGCTTCGGCATCGGGCAGCGGCAAAGCGCCGGGGTCATCGACCAGACGCAGCAGATAGTGGTGCTGCGGTTTGGCCGCGAATGCCGCCAGATGCTGCTTGCCAATGGCCAGAAAAACCCGCGCAGGCATCTCGGGCAAGGCCCGCACCGCCCCGTCGATATCGGCCACAGGCTGCCAATCATCACCGGGGCTTGGCGTCCATGGGGCGCGCTCGAATCCCAGCACAGGCACCCCAGCCGCCGCACAGGCCGCAATCGCATTCCGGCTCATCTGGGCCGCAAAGGGATGGGTGGCATCAACCACATGGGTTACAGCCTCGGCCCGCAAATACGCCACCAGCCCCACGATGCCGCCAAAGCCCCCGACGCGGGTGGGCAAGGGCTGCGGTACCGGGTTTGCGGTGCGCCCGGCATAGGAAAACACCGCATCCACGCCTGTTGCGGCCAAAGCGCGGGCAAGCAAACTAGCTTCGGTGGTTCCGCCCAGCAACAGGACGCGCATCATGTCTGATCCTTGGCTTACAATCATCGGCATTGGAACAGATGGCCCAAGCGGGCTGACAGACGCAAGCCGCGCCGCACTTGCAGAGGCAGAATTCGTGTTCGGTGGCCCGCGGCATCTGGAACTGGCGCAGGTCGGGGCGAAAGGCCAGCCGTGGCCAGTGCCGTTTACCATCAATCCGGTTTTGGCCTTTCGGGGGCGCAAAACCGTAATCCTCGCCTCGGGCGATCCGTTCTGGCATGGGGCGGGCGGGGCGATCACGCCGCAACTGGCGCGGTCAGAATGGGTATCTCACCCCGCACCGTCCAGCTTTCAACTGGCAGCAAACGAACTGGGTTGGAAAATCGAAGAGACAACCTGCCTTGGCCTGCATGCCGCCCCCTTTGCGCGACTGTATCCGGTTTTGAATATTGAAACGCCGGTGATCTGCACCCTGCGCGATGGCGCTGCGGTGGGCGATCTGGCAGATTGGCTGCGCACCAACGGCCATCCAGATTGCGCCATCACCGTGATGGAAAGGCTTGGCGGCCCAGAGGCGCGGATCCGCGTCACCACCGCCACCGGGTTCGGCTTGACTGATGTGACAGCCCCGGTGATCGTGGCCCTGCGCAGCCCGGCACCGGGGATACCCCGCACCAGCGGCCTGCCCGACGATATGTTTGCCCATGACGGCCAGATCACCAAACGCCCGATCCGCGCCCTGACCCTATCGGCACTGGCCCCCCGCGCAGGCGCGCGGTTGTGGGATCTAGGGGCGGGGTCGGGGTCGATTTCGGTGGAATGGTGCCTGGCAGGCGGGCGGGCGACGGCGGTCGAACGGCGCGCAGACCGCGTGGCCAACATCCGCGCCAATGCGGCGAAATTCGGGGTAGAGCATCGTTTGACGGTGGTCGAGGGGGCGTCGATTGGCAACTTGGCCGCCCTGCCCGAACCCAGTGCCGTGTTCATTGGGGGCGGCTGCGATGCAGATCTGTTGGCGGCGGTGTGGCAGTCAATGCCGGTTGACACGCAGTTGGTGATCAACAGCGTGACGCTGGAAACCGAAAGCCTGCTGGTGGCATGGCATGTAAGGCATGGCGGCACCCTGATGCGGTTTGATCTGGCCGAAGCCACGCCCTTGGGCCGGATGCGCGGTTGGAGCGCGGCGCGCCCTGTGGTGCAGTGGAGTGTCACGAAATGAGGGTTGCAGGCTTTGGTTTTCGCGCAGGTGCCACGACCGCCTCGCTACGCTCGGCCTTGGGCAAGTGCGGGGGGGGCAATAGCGCGGGCCTGACGGCCCTTGCCACCCCCGAAGACAAAGCAGACGCCGCCGCAGTGCGGGTTTTGGCCGGGGAACTTGGAGTGCCGATCCGCGCCATTCCGCTGGCGCTGCTTGGGCTACAACCCACACAAACCCTGTCATCCGCCCAGCCACCGCGCTACGGGGCGGGATCGGTGGCCGAGGCGTCGGCCTTGGCGGCGTGTGGCCCCGGCGCACAGCTTAGGATGGCGCGCGTGGTGTCAGACGATGGCATGGCAACAGCGGCGATTGCAGAAGGAAACCAGCAATGACAGTGCATTTCATCGGCGCGGGGCCGGGTGCGCCAGACCTGATTACCCTGCGCGGGCGTGATCTGATCGCTGCCTGCCCAGTCTGCCTTTATGCAGGCTCACTGGTGCCACAAGCGTTGCTTTCGCATTGCCCGCCCGGCGCGCGGATCGTCAATACCGCCCCGATGTCGCTGGATGACATCATCGCGGAAATCGCCGCCGCCCATGCCGCAGGCCAGGATGTCGCCCGCCTGCATTCGGGTGATCTGTCGATCTGGTCGGCGATGGGCGAACAACTGCGCCGCCTGCGCGCCCTTGATATTCCCTATGATGTGACCCCCGGCGTCCCCGCGTTTGCCGCCGCCGCCGCCGCTTTGGGGGCCGAACTTACCCTGCCCGGTGTTGCGCAATCGGTGATTCTGACCCGCACCTCGGGGCGCGCCTCGGCAATGCCCGCGCGCGAGAATCTGGCCGCCTTTGCCGCGACCGGGGCGGTGCTGGCGATACACCTTTCGGTGCATGTGCTTGATAACGTGGTGAAAGACCTGACGCCGCACTATGGCCCAGACTGCCCGGTGGCCGTGGTCTGGCGCGCAAGCTGGCCCGATCAGCGCATCGTGCGCGCCACGCTTGCCACTCTGCAAACCTCGATCAGCGCGGAAATGGAGCGCACGGCACTGATCCTGGTCGGCCCGTCGCTGGGGGATCCGGACTTTGCCGAAAGCCGCCTTTACGCCGGCGATTATGACCGCCGCTATCGCCCCATCGGCACTGCGCCGCGCTTTCCCGACGCGTCATGATCCCGCACCATCTTCAGATTCCGGGCCTGATCATTTCCGCGCCTGCGTCGGGCACGGGCAAGACCACGCTGATGCTGGGGCTGTTGGCGGCATTTCGCGCGCGCGGCCTGACCGTGCAGCCGTTCAAAAGCGGCCCCGACTATATCGACCCTGCCTTTCACAGCGCGGCTTCCGGGCGTCCGTCGGTCAATCTGGACAGTTGGGCGATGCCCGCCTCCCGGCTTGGTCAACTTGTCGATGCGGCCACGGGGGCCGATCTCATTCTCGCCGAAGGCTCGATGGGGCTGTTTGACGGCGTCGCGGCGCGGGGCGAATCGGGCACCGGTGCCAGTGCGGATATGGCGGCGCTGATGGGCTGGCCGGTGGTGTTGGTGATCGACGTCTCGGGGCAGGCGCAATCTGCCGCTGCCGTGGCGCGCGGTTTTGCCACGATGCGCGCCGGGGTGCAGGTTGCAGGCGTGGTGCTGAACCGCGTGGCCTCGCCGTGACACGAGGCGCTGGTGCGCGATGGCATGGCGCAGGCCGGTATTGCGGTATTCGGTGCCCTGCCGCGCCGCACCTCGATTGCGCTGCCCGAACGCCACCTTGGGCTGGTGCAGGCGATGGAAAATCCCGACCTTGCCCGCATTCTGGCCGACGCAGGCAGCTTTATTGCCGAAAACGTCGACCTCGACGCCCTGCTTGCCGCCGCCCGACCGACCACCGCCCCGCCACCAGCTGCAACCCGGATGCCTGCCCCCGGCCAACGCATCGCCCTTGCCCACGATGCCGCGTTTTCGTTTGTCTACCCGCACCTTATGGCCGATTGGCGCGCGCAAGGTGCCGAGATCCTGCCATTCTCGCCGCTTGCTGACGAAGGCCCGGATACCTCTGCCGATACCTGCTGGCTGCCCGGTGGCTACCCTGAACTACATGCAGGCACCCTTGCCGCAGCCGAGAATTTCCGACATGAAATCAATTCTTTCGCCCAAACCCGCCCGGTGCATGGCGAATGCGGTGGCTATATGGCGATGGGCAACGCCCTGATAGATGCCAGCGGCACCCGGCACCGGATGGCCGGGCTTTTGGGCCTGATCACCTCTTATCAGAAACGCAAAATGCACCTTGGCTACCGGGTGGCCACGCTAAACACCCCGCTGCCCGGCTTTGCGGCAGGTACCCGTCTGCGCGGACACGAGTTTCATTATTCCACCATCCTTGATCAACCCGATGCGGCTCTTGCTCATGTCACCGACGCCACCGGAACAGAGGTGCTGGAAACCGGATCGCGTCGGGGGTATGCCACAGGCACCTATTTCCACCTGATCGGACAGGCTACATGAGCGATATGCCAAACGGCTTTGTTTCTTTCGTCTCTTCCGGCCCCGGCGACCCCGAGTTGCTGACGCTGAAGGCGGCAAACCGGCTGTCTGCGGCGGATGTGGTGCTGTATGATGATCTGTCTTCCGGCCCGATCCTTGCCCATGTCCGCCCCGGAGCCGATCTGATCAGCGTCGGCAAACGCGCCGGGCGGCCTTCGGCGAAACAAGACCACGTCAACCGCCTGCTGGTAGATTACGCGCTGACCGGGGCGCGGGTGGTTCGGCTGAAATCCGGCGACGCGGGTATCTTTGGCCGATTGGAAGAAGAAACCACCGCCCTGGATGCCGCCGGGATCGGCTATGAAATCATTCCGGGCGTGACCTCGGCCTCGGCCGCCGCTGCCGCCGCCAATATCCCGCTGACCCGCCGCCTGACCTCGCGCCGGGTGCAGTTCATCACCGGGGCCGACGTGACCGGCGAATTGCCTGATGGGCTGAACATGGCAGCCCTTGCAGACCCCGCGGCGACCACTGTGGTCTATATGGGCAAGCGCACATTTTCCGCCATGGCAACCCTGCTGATGGCGCATGGCCTGCCTGCCGATACGCCCGCGCTGCTGGCACATGGGGTATCGACGCCCGAACAAACGCTGGAGCGTTTTACCATCGCCACATTGGCGGCCCATCTGCAAGACGCGACAAGCCACACGCCTGCGTTGATCCTGTATGGCCCGCTGGCACCGTTGGTCGCATTGAACGTCTAAGCTGCCGCGAATGCGCTTGACCTCTGCCCCCCTCTGCCGCCAAATGGGTGGGCAAGGTGTCCGATCGGTGCAAAGCATCCGGACTGAAACGGGAATGGGGAATGGGCGAACCCACACAGGGCGCCCCAAGCCCCAACCGCCCCCGCGACTGTATGCGGAGAGCGGCTTTCCATTGTGCCACTGGCCCCGGTTGGGCTGGGAAGGCGGAAAGTTGCTGTGACCCGCGAGCCAGGAGACCGGCCGTGCAAAGAAACGCTAACCGCCGTCGGGTGTGACGGCACGGAGAATGAGATGCATATAGAACCCGGTATCGTGACCGAAGCCAAAATCGTCCTTAGCTATGGGACGGCAGCAGCAGCGGCCACTTACACGCTGAAAACGGCAGCAGATGCGCTGCGCGAAAAAGGCTTGGCCTCCATGGTGGCCCGCGCGGCGATGGCGACAGCCGCCACCTTTACCTTCTTTCAGATCATGCCGCACCACGCGGTGGGGGTGTCCGAGGTTCACCTGATCCTTGGATCGACCCTGTTCCTGATCCTTGGGGCGGCACCTTCGGCCATTGGTCTGGCGCTTGGTCTGTTGATCCAAGGCATGTTCTTTGCCCAAACTGATCTGCCGCAGTATGGCATGAACGTCACCACCTTGCTGGTGCCGCTGTTTGCGCTGCAAGTGCTGGCGTCCAAGATCATCGCGCCGAAAACTGCTTATGTCGATCTGACCTACAAGCAGGCACTGGCGCTTTCGACGGCCTATCAGGGTGGCATCGTGGCTTGGGTTGCGTTCTGGGCAATCTATGGCAACGGCTTTGCAGCCGCCAATCTTGTCGCCATCGGCAGCTTTGGCGCGGCCTATATGACGGTTGTGCTGCTGGAACCGCTGGTGGATCTGGCTGTGCTGGCCGTGGCGAAATCAATGCGCGGCCTGAACGGGTCGACGCTGGTGACCCCCCGCCTGCTAAACGCCGCTTGATCCAATTGGCACCCAATAAAGCGCGGCCCCTTACCCGGGCCGCGCTTTTTCATTGCCGCCCCTTGTTGGTGCCCATACTGAGGCGAAACAGAGCATCGGAGCGACCATGATCACCCTGACCCTTGTTGGTATCGGCACCGGCAATCCCGATCATCTGACCTTGCAAGCCATTCGCGCGCTAAATGCTGCCGATCTGATCCTGATCCCGCGCAAGGGTGATACCAAGGCCGATCTGGCCGAGTTGCGCCGCACAATCTGTGCCGACGTGGTCACCAACCCCGCCACCCGCGTCGAAGAGTTTGACCTGCCCAAACGCGATGCCGCCAACCCCGACTACATCCGTGGGGTTGATGACTGGCACGACGCAATTGCCGCCGTCTGGAGCCACGCCATCGCCGAACACCTTGGGGGGCAGGGCACGGTGGCGCTGCTGGTCTGGGGCGACCCGTCGCTTTATGACAGCACCCTGCGCATCGCCGCCCGCCTGACCCCCGCGCCGCAAATAGCTGTGATCCCCGGCATCACCTCGATCAACGCGCTGACCGCCGCCCATGCGATGACCTTAAACGAAATCGGGGCGCCGTTTACGGTAACCACGGGCCGCCGCCTGCGCGAAGATGGCTTTCCGCCCGGGGTTGATACCTGCGTGGTGATGCTGGACGGCGACTGTTCGTTCCAAGGGTTGCCGCCGGAAGGACTGCATATCTGGTGGGGGGCCTATGTTGGCATGGCCGAAGAAATTACCGAAAGCGGCTCCTTGGCCGAGGCCACCCCGCGCATCCTTGCCGCCCGCGCCACAGCCCGCGCCGCCCATGGCTGGATCATGGATATCTATCTGCTGCGCCGCAGCTGAAAACCGCCCCCTCGCCCGGGGGCCCCCTCGCCCGGGGGCATCGAGCCCCCACGCGAGGGTTTGGCACCCGGATTTCCCAATTGGGCGCTTGGGGTTGAGGACGGAGCCTCCGGCGGGGATATTTGGGAACAGAAGAAAGTGGGGGCAGGCCGAAGGCTTGGGAAGAATATCCGCACCGCAGGCATGCTTGATCTGCTTGAAGCGGTTTGCGTTCATCACAAACCCATCGTCGTCTCCGGTTCGGGCGGCGATGGGTCTTGTGAGATAGCCCCAGACGCCAGGGCGCTTCAGGTGTCGGCGATAACGTCCTGACGCTGTTGACCAAGCCCGGCGATACCCAGTTCAACCACATCGCCTGCCTTCAGATACCGCGGTGGTTTCATTCCCAACCCAACGCCGGGCGGCGTGCCGGTCGAGATCACATCGCCGGGGTGCAAAGTCATGAATTGCGACAGGTAGCTGACCAGAAATGCCACACCGTAAACCATGGTCCGGGTAGAACCGTTCTGCATTTTCTGACCATTGACCGTCAGCCACATCGCCATGTCCTGTGGATTGACAACCTCATCACGTGTGACCAGCCACGGCCCGATCTGGCCAAAATTGTCGCAGGATTTGCCCTTGGTCCACTGCCCCGAGCGTTCGGTCTGGAAGGCGCGTTCTGACACATCATTGGTGATCGCATAGCCAGCAACATGGGCCATCGCATCGGCCTCGGTGACATATTTCGCCTTGCTACCGATGATCACTGCCAGTTCCACCTCCCAATCGGTCTTTTCAGAACCGCGCGGGATTACGATCGGGTCGTTGGGACCGCAAATGGCGCTGGTGGCTTTCATGAAGACCACCGGTTCGGGCGGCACGGCCATCCCCGATTCCGCCGCATGATCGGCATAGTTCAGACCGATGCAGATGAATTTACCGGTTCCGGCCACGCAAGGCCCCAACCGCGTGCCCGCCGCCACCACTGGCAGCCCCATCGGATCTACCGCCCGGATCGCCGCCAGCCCGGCATCCGACAGCGTGGCCCCGCCAATATCGCCGACCACGCCGCTAAGATCGCGGATCGAGCCGTCAGCAGCCAATATTCCCGGCTTTTCAGCCCCGTTCTCCCCATGCCGCAACAGTTTCATCGCCTATCCCTTTCGCTGAATACCGCAGCCCGAAACCGCCGCGATCTTGGCTGCGATTGACACCGAAGCGGCGCTTGGATGCAAGGGCAAAGCCATCCGCCGCCGAAGGGGCAAACCCCTGGCCTACGCGGTTGGCTTGTTCACCAAAATCAGCGCCACCCGCCGAAATGCCTTGCGCATCTTTTCGACATGCGGCCCCGAATGCCCCGTATCGGCAATCGCGCGGTCCATCAGGGCCAACCAATCTTCGGCATCTTGCAGGGCAATCGGCACATGGGCATGCATCAGGCGCACCTCCATCGAGCCATGTTTTTCCTCGTAATACCGCCTGCCGCCCAGAAACCCCGACAAGAAATCAAACTGCGCCTGCCGCACATGCGCCAAGCCATGGCCGCGAAAATGCAGCCGCATCAGGTTTTCCCCCAGCGGGTCTATTTCCACCAGATCGTAAAACCGATTGACCAATTTGTGCAGCGCGTGTTCGCCGCCCAACTGCTCCAGAACGCTTTCGGCCATGGTCACACCTTCAACTTTGCGGGCGGGTCTTCTTCGGGTCATAATGCGACAGCGGCACAATCACGGCGGGAAGGCGCTTTTGCTGACCATCCAGTTTGCCTACTTCTACCGCCAGGCCTACCTCACTGTGCGCCACATCCACCCGCGCCAAGGCAATGTTCTTGCCCAACAAAGGCGATCGCATCGACGAGGTTACCACCCCGATCTGTGCGCGCCCGATATGGATGGTATCGCCATGCCCCGCGTCCACCGCCGCATCAATATCAAGCCCAACCAGCTTGTGCGACGGATGCTCTTTGCGCCGGATCAGCGCATCGCGCCCGATGAAATCATCGGTTTTCGATTTCAACGGCACGGTAAAGCCAATGCCGGCCTCGAACGGGTCGGTTTGGTCGCTAAAGTCATAGCCCGCGAAGATCAGCCCGGCCTCGATCCGCACCATATCCAAGGCGGCAAGGCCCATCGGTTTCAGGCCCAGATCGCCACCATGCTGCCAAACCGCATCATAGACCGCAGCGCCGTCCTTGGGGTGGCAGAACACCTCATAGCCCAATTCGCCGGTATAGCCGGTGCGCGACACCACCAGCGGCGCGCCCGTTGGCCCCCCAAGGCGGGCAACCGTAAACCGAAACCAGCCCAATTCCTCGATTGTGGGCTGATGCGGGGCGGTCCAGATCATCCGCCGCATGATCTCGCGGCTGTTCGGGCCTTGAACCGCCAGATTGTGCAGCTGATCGGTCGATGAGCGTACCATCACCTTCAGGCCCAGCTTCTCGGCCTGCTCACGCAGCCAGACACCGCCGTAATCATCGCCGCCAATCCAGCGGAAATTGTCACGCCCCAGCCGGAACAGCGTGCCATCATCAATCATGCCGCCATGCGGATAGCACATCGCGGAATAAACCACCTGCCCGACGCTTAGCTTTTTCACATCGCGCGTCAGGGTGTATTGCATCAGCGCCTCGGCGTCTGGCCCGGTCACCTCAAACTTGCGAAGCGGCGACAGATCCAGCACCACCGCCGCCTGACGACAGGCCCAATATTCCTCGATCGCGCCATTGCTGGAATAGACATGCGGCAGCCAATAGCCCTTGTATTCCACCATATGCCGCGTGCGCGCCTCGATCTGGGAATGAAACGCGGTTTGCTTGGTCATCTTGGGCTCCTGATCAGGGGTCGGGCGGTATGCTATCGACCGGGAAAACGTCTCTGCCCCCGGATAGGTTCTCACGTGAATATCTGTGGGATTCCAGCCGTTTGCCGGGCTGGTGTCATCCGGACAGGCCGAGGATACGCAGACCAGATCGGTCAGGGCCCGCATCAACACATAATCCCCCGGACGCGACCACGGCTCATCCGAAACCAACACGCCATGCGCATCAATCGCGGTGTTGAAAAACAGATTTACCGCCATCCAGCCGGGCCGCGCCGTTACACCATGCGGCGTCAGGGCAGCATTGAAGTTGTCAGAGCAGTTCACATGGCCGGGATAGCCGATGTCGTCATAATACTTTGACGCGCAGGCCATCGCAAAAGCATCGTGCCGCCCAACGGTATCTTGCACCACCTCGATCAGCGGCAACCAGTCCTGATCATAGTATTTCGAATGCAGCCCCGGCATCGAATAGGCATGGCCCATCAACGTGCGCGATGTGGTGACATCCAGCGCATGCTCAAGGCCGCGGTCAAGCTTGCGCGCGGAAAAGCACTGAAAATCCGTGCATTGGCGGCCATCGACATCGATGATCTGAATGTAATCGCCTGCTTTCACGAAATAGGCCTGCGCCGTTGCCGATTTCACCCGCAGATCCAGCACCGGGTCGGCCAACGGGTCGGCAAGATCAAACCCTGCCCGCATGATCAATGCCGATCGCTGCACCATCACCAAAAGCGGCGTCGCGGTATCTTGCGCGCCGGGGTCCATCGCAGCACCCGGTGCGGCAATGATCACCACGCCATCGCGCGCGGCGGTAAAGGTCTGCACCTCTCCCGCCGGGGTCGCGGCATCAAAAATCGCCAAACCGCCGGCTCGGCCCAGATCAATGCCGCGCCGCGCGATCCCAAGACGCAAGCCCGCCATGCCGCTGCCCTGCCCGGCTAGCAGCGCCTTCAACCCCTCGGCAGTCGAATTCGACGCAGCCCCGATCACCCCCGCATCAATCCGGCCCTGCGCATCTGCGGCCACCAGTTCCGCCACCTGACCGCCTTCGATATTGGTGATCGTCACCGTATCGCCAGCCCCAAGTTTGATCAGAAACGCCCCCGCCCCCGGCACCTCATAGCGTTCGCGTCCCGGCATCGCCGTCACCGAGGCTGGCGTCAATATCCGGCTGGGGCGCGGTGGCCCGGGGTTCACTTGGGGATAAAGACCATCAAGCATGTTGCCTCCCGTCGTGTTGCGCATCCGTGAAATTTGTTTAACACGAAGAATAACGCGCCCACTCACTTGCCGCAAGCCCCACAACAGGGCAAACCCACGATAGCGTACTTACGAGGCATATCCATGCAGTCTTTGCTTTACGGCTTGATCGCGGCGCTGACCTGGGGCCTGCATGATTTCTGCGTCCGGCACCTTAGCCAGAAACTGGCTGTGGCCACGATGCTGATGGCGGTGCTTGCAATGGGCAGCCTTGCGCTTTCGGTATTGATCGTCCTTACCGGCAGCTGGGGGGCTATCGACACCCGCAGCACCTTGTTCGCCCTTATCTCGGGCGCATGCTACGCCGTGGGTTGTTTTGGCCTGTTCAGCGCCTTCTCCATCGGCCCGGTCCGCCTTGTTGCCCCGATCGGTGGCGCTTTTCCCGTGCTGTCCTTTGCTTTGGCGGCGTTTTTTGGCCAAACAATCCACTTGGACCAATGGCTTGCGACATGCGCTGTTGTGGCGGGCATTGCCGTCGTCGCGCGGCAGCACGAGGCTGATCCCGCCTCACAAGACCGCACCAAAGCCGTACTTTGGGCCGCAGTTGGGGCCACAGGCTTTGCCCTGACCTTCGCCTTTGGCCAGATTGCCACCCAAGGGGGGGCCGAACTTCAGATCATCCTGATCTCGCGCGTCACCGCCTTTCTGATTATCGCCGCTTGGGTCTTAGGCAACCGCATGCCCCTCGCGGCCCTGCGCCCGCACCTGCCGCTGTTGGCGCTGATGGGGCTGCTTGATGTCACGGCCCTCGGCTTTGTCCTTGCGGCTGGCAGCCTTGCCCACCCCGAGTTTGCCGCCGTGGCCTCTTCCATATTCGGTCTGATCACCATCCTACTCGCCTGGCGCTTTCTGCAAGAGCCGATGCGCACCTTGCAATGGGGCGGCGTGGCCTTGGTTTTCGCCGGGATCGCATGGCTTGCCGCCAGCTGAGTCATGGCTGAAATGAAAGGTGCGA
>JBAVTI010000335.1:0-1813 GCA_049696055.1 Paracoccaceae bacterium
CGTTGGGCGTTGGCACCCGGATCGCCACCCCGTCCAGCTTGCCCTTCAATTCGGGCAGCACCAACCCCACCGCTTTGGCAGCCCCGGTCGAGGTCGGGATCATCGAAAGCGCCGCCGCCCGCCCCCGATAAAGATCGCTGTGCATTGTATCCAGCGTCGGCTGATCGCCGGTATAGCTGTGGATCGTGGTCATGAAACCCTTGGTGATGCCAATGGCGTCATTCAGCACCTTTGCCACCGGCGACAGACAGTTGGTGGTGCAAGAGGCGTTGGAAACCACCAGATCGGCGGCGGTCAGCGTGGCGTGGTTGACGCCATAAACGATGGTCTTGTCGGCACCGTCGGCCGGGGCCGATACCAGTACGCGCTTTGACCCGTTTTCGAGATGCAGCGCTGCTTTGGGGCGGGCGGTAAAGATGCCCGTGCATTCCAGCGCCACATCGACATCGGCCCAGGGCAGATCTTTGGGATCGCGGATCGCCGTGACCTTGATCGGCCCTTGCCCTGCGTCTATCCAATCGGCCCCTGTGGTTACCGTGCCCGGAAAGCGGCCATGCACACTGTCAAACCGCAACAGATGTGCGTTGGTTTCCACCGGTCCAAGATCGTTGATCGCCACCACCCGAATGTCGGTGCGGCCCGATTCAATGATGGCACGCAGCACGTTCCTGCCAATACGGCCAAAGCCGTTTATTGCAACTTTTACAGTCATTTCAGTTACTTCCCTCAGAGTCTTTGTGTTGCTGCGGCAACCACGGCAGCCGCCGTGATGCCAAAATGGGTGTAAAGTGCGGGTGCCGGGGCCGAGGCGCCAAAGCCGGTCATGCCGATAAACCCATCGGTATGGCGCAACAGCGTATCCCACCCCTGCCGGATCGCGGCCTCGACCCCGATACGCGGGGCATCGCCCAGAACATCGGCGCGGTAGGCGTCGGTTTGCGCCGCGAATGCCTCAAGACACGGTGAGGAAACCACCGCCACCCGGATGCCTTTGGCCGTCAATTCATCGGCGGCGGCCAGGGCAATCTCGATCTCAGACCCGGTGGCGATCAGCGTCACCTGGCGGTTTTCGACATAGCGCAGGATATAGGCCCCGCGCGCCGTCATGTTTTCGGTCACATCCTTGCGCACCAACGGCAGGTTCTGGCGCGACAACACCAACAGCGTCGGCGTGCTGCGCGATGCCATCGCCATTTCCCATGCCTCGGCGGTTTCCACCGCGTCGCAGGGCCGGATGACGTTCAGGTTGGGAATGGCGCGCAGGCTGGCCAAATGCTCTACCGGTTGATGCGTCGGGCCATCTTCGCCAAGACCAATGCTGTCGTGTGTCATCACATAGGTGACAGGCACCCCCATCAGCGCCGACAGGCGAATGGCGGGGCGGCAATAATCGGCAAAGGCCATGAACGTGCCGCCATAGGGTTTGAACAAGCCGTGCAGGGCGATGCCGTTCATCGCCGCCGCCATGCCATGCTCGCGGATGCCGTAATGGATATAGCTGCCGGAATAATCATCCTTGGTCACCGATTTCTGCCCCTTGGTGCGGGTCAGGTTCGATCCGGTCAGATCGGCAGAGCCGCCAACCGTGAACGGCAGCGCCGCGTTCACCACACCCAAGGCCATCTCGGATGCCTTGCGGGTGGCAACCTTTGGCAAATCGACCAAAAGCTGTGCCTTATAGGCGGCCATTGCCGGGGCAAGCGGGGCCGGATCACAGGCCAAAGCCACGCCAAATGCCGCCCTTTTGGCCGAGGTTGCCAGCCGTGCCTCCCACGCCGCATGCGCTGCCTGCCCGCGCGCTGCAACCTTGCCC
>JBAVTI010000336.1:0-1996 GCA_049696055.1 Paracoccaceae bacterium
CGTCTCCCCTGCTTGCATCTGCATCTGGGGCCAATGAATTACCGGCTCATAGTCGGTAAACCGTCGCGCCAGAACCGCACCCGTCGCACGCCAATCCAGCCACAAATGGTATGACGCCACCGAAGTCACCATTGCCCGCATCCGAAAATTCAGCCACCCCGTCGCTGCCAGATAGCGCATGCAGGCATCGACAAACGGCAGCCCGGTCTCGCCCTTTTCCCAAGCCACCAACCGCGCCGCATCCGCCACACGCGACCGCAACCCCTCGGCGGCAAGGTGCAGACACCGCACCTCAATCTGCGGTTCATTTTCCAACTTTTGCATGAAATCATCACGCCACGCCAACCGGCTTTGGAACGTCCGCAAACTGACCGCCCATGCAGGCCCCGGCTTTTCCGCCTGCCGCGCCACCGTTGCCTGCGCCACCTCGCGCCCAGACAAGGCCCCATACGCCAAATACGCCGATAACCGCGAACTCGCCCGTTCACCCCTAACCGGCGAGATCATCGCCTCACGATACCCGATCCCCCGCGCCGCAAGAAAGCTTTCCAGCACCAACACCCCACGCGCCCGCCCGCCCGCCTGCACATGCGCGCAACGATCGTCCGCCAACCGCAGCGCCCGCGCCGTTGGTATTACCCCCAGCTCAACCCCCGGCACCGGCGTCAAACCCGGCAGAGCCGCCACGCCGTGCGCCGCAAACCCGCCATCCCGACCCGCCGACCGCCGCATGACACCTGATTGCGGCACCTCAACCCACTCGATCCCGGCCGCCTTCGCCCAAGCCTGCACCCGCTGATCGCGCGCAAAGGTCCACAGATTGCCTACCTCTTCATGGCTGACAATCCGGTTGATGCCATGCAGGCGGCACAGCTTTTCCAGACAGGCCACCGCGTCGCCCACCCTTACCGCCAACGGCAGACCGCGCGTCCGCAAATCTTCGCGCAGATCCTCCAGACACTGCGCCACAAACCCCCATTGCCGCGCCGAGGTGTCAGGCAGCGCCCAATACTCTGGCTCGACAACATACACCGGCAAAACCCGCCCCAAACCAGCACCAAGCGCCAGGGCAGGGTGATCCTCCACCCTCAGATCGCGTTTGAACCAAATGAGAACATTCATAGAACATTTATCTAACATCCCGTAAGGATTCGTAA
This sequence comes from Paracoccaceae bacterium, assembly GCA_049696055.1. GTDB lineage: Bacteria > Pseudomonadota > Alphaproteobacteria > Rhodobacterales > Rhodobacteraceae > JBAVTI01. The sequence goes on from JBAVTI010000336.1 coordinate 1,158, forward strand.
ACCCCAAAACCCTGCCGCATTTTCTTTGCCCAAATACTCATGCCAAAACAGCAAAGTGCCCCGCGTGCAATCTGCCGCTCCCCTTGCCGCCTGCGAAACGCCAGATCATAGCGCGCAATCTCGCCTTTGCGGCAAAAGCCCCGGATATGTCTCAGCCCAAGCCTGCACATGAATGCGCGCCGACGCGTCGGTATCCAAAGTGCAGGCCAGACGCGGTTCGATTGTGCCAAGATCATGCCCGGTGGCCCGGAATGCAACCGCCAAGGCCTTGCGCCCCCCCCGCCAATCCGTAGGGTGGCCCCAAGCAGGAGAACGTCCATGACCGAAGCCACCGCCATCCAACTGGCCGATTATCAACCTTTCAGCCATATCGTGCAAAACGTCGATCTGACCTTTCGCCTGGGCCCAAAAGCCACCCGCGTCACGGCGATCCTGCACCTTGCCACCAACCCCGCACGTCCGGGGCCAAACGACCTGCGGCTGGATGGCGAGAACCTGACCCTGATCCGCGCCGTCCTCAACGGCCAACCGCTTAGCCTGATCCCTGATGCCACCGGACTGACCATCCCGCACGCGGCCCTGCCAACCACACCGTTCACCTTGGAAACCGAGGTTGAGATCGCCCCCGAAGGCAACACCGCCCTCGAAGGCCTCTATATGTCGAACGGCCTGTATTGCACCCAATGCGAGGCCGAGGGCTTTCGCAAGATCACCTTCTACCCCGACCGCCCCGACGTGATGGCCCCGTTCAAGGTCCGCATTGAATGCGATCTGCCGATCCTGCTATCGAACGGTAACCCCATAACCAGCGGCGCAGGCTTTGCCGAATGGCAAGACCC
>JBAVTI010000337.1:0-8245 GCA_049696055.1 Paracoccaceae bacterium
TGTAGTGGTAGTTGAAGGCGGGAAGGCCTTCGGGGCAGGTCATTTTCAGAAGATCAACATGGCCGCCGATGGTGCCCGCGTGGCAGACCGGAAGGTGGTAGCTTTCCATGAAATTTTCGGCCAGCACCTTCCAGTTGGTAGCCCAATGGAATTCCTCGCGGAAGGCCTCGACATAGTTTTCCATGTGGAAGCGGCCAACGAGGTCTTCAACCTGCTCCAGTTTTTCCTGTGGCTTGGCGGCGTCGGGGTTCAGGGTGACCATGATCCAGCCCAGCCAGTTTTCACAGCGCACCTGCGGCAGGGCATGGGTTTCTTTGCAAAAGCCCTGGTTCAGGGTCATCGCGGGCGCGCCACGCAGGGTGCCGTCGAGGTTATAGGTCCAGGCGTGGTAGGGGCAGACGATCGAGCGGGCATTGCCGCGCCCCGTTAGCAAGGTGGACATGCGGTGGCGGCAGACGTTGGACATGGCGCGCAACTGGCCATCGCGATCACGCAGCACCACGATGGGTTCGCCCGAGATTTCCATGGTCAGGTAATCGCCGGGGTTGGGCAGGGCATCGGCGCGGCCCGCGCAAAGCCAGTCTTTGGCAAAGATATGCTGCATTTCCTGCGCCAGAAATTCGGGCGAGGTATAGACCGATTTTGGCATGGCGCGGGCTTGTTCGAACGGCACCGCCACATTGGCGCGCAGCTCTTCGATCGGGGTCAGGGTTTTGTCATGCCGGGTCATCAGAGGCTCCGCTGCGGGGTTTGGCGCAGTTTGGCGTGGAATCGGTGGCGGTGAAAACAGTTATTTTCACAGCCTAGGTTAGGCGGCCTATTGGTCAGCCTGCAATAGCAGACCATTCTCGCCAAAGTGCCGGGGAAAGAAGGCCTGGGCGCTGGTGTAGACCGTGGCCAGTGCCTCGGCGCGGCTATAGGGGGCGGTGACGGTCATCAGGTCAAGCCAGACGCCTTCGACGGTGACCCGCAGCGCGCGGGCGATGCGGGTGGGATTGCCCAAATAGCCACCCTGCCCCATCAGGTCGGCGCACAACTGTTCGAGGCGGTGGTTGTATTCGGCATCATTGGCAGCACAGCGGTCTTGGTAAAGCGGGCGGCTTTGCGCCTCGCCCCAGAAGGCACACCACGCGGAAAGCCGTGAGGCGGTACAGATTGCGGGTTGGAAATCCGCGCGCAGCAGGGCGTCGATTTGGGCGGCGGGGGTAAGGGCTGCTTGGGCAAGAGCGGCGACCCAGTTCTCGCGGTATTCATCGGCAAGGTATTGCAGGGTTTCGGCCAGCAGCTTTTCCTTGGTCTGAAAGTGGAAATTCACCAAGCCATGCGACAGACCCGCAAGTTTGGCGACCTCGGTCAGGGTGGTGCGGGCATAGCCACGGGTGGCCAGGGTCTCGATCGTGGCCTCGATCAGTTGCACGCGGCGGGCGGCGCGCGACAGTTTGCGGGGCGGGGCATCGGCGAGGGGATCGACAAGGATCATGGCGGGTTCCCGAGCGGTGGCATTGGGGCTGGGGGTCTTGTGTAAGGCAATCGGCGGGGGAAGGAAGGGGGAAAGTTTGCGGGGATTCATTTTGATTGACAGGCCAGTCAGAATCTTGCGACCCTTTGGGGCATGTTGGACCCGGCATCACCCCTGTTGGATCATTGCCCGCAAACGCTGCCGGCGCGGGCGTATTTCGACGCGGACTGGTATGCGCGCGAGATGCGGACGATCTGGGCGCGCGACTGGGTTTATGCCGGGCGGCTGGGGGATTTGCCGCTTGGCGTGATGCGGCGGGTGACAGTGGGGGCGGCCCCGGTGATCTTGTGCCGGGATAGTGCCGGGGTGGTGACGGCGTTTCATAATGTGTGCAGGCATCGCGGCGCAGAGTTGTGTTCGCAGGCCGAGCGGCCCTTGGGCAAGCTGATCACCTGCCCCTATCATGCCTGGGCTTATGGCAGCGATGGGCGGCTGATCTCGGTGGGGAAGGCCACGCCGGGGGTGGATTTTCGCCGCGAAGACCACGGGCTGTTGGCGGTGCAGGTGCAACTGTGGAACGGGTTTATCTATCTGTCCACGTCATCGACGCCCCCTGCCCTATTGCCCGATATGGGCTTGGCGACATTGGATAATTGGCCAATGGAGCGGCTGATTACCGGGCACCGGATGGTTACGACGATTGCCTGTAACTGGAAGGTATTTTGGGAGAATTACAACGAGTGTCTGCATTGCCCCGGCATACACCCCGAACTGTGCGACATGGTGCCGATCTATCGCCAAGGGGTGATGGCGGACAACGAAGCACCGGGGTGGAGGCCTGACAGCCCGGTGAAGCCAAACCTGAAACCGGGGGCGGTGAGTTGGACGGTGGATGGCGCGGCCTGCGGGCCAGAGTTTGCCGGACTGACGGCTGCGCAGCGCGCGGCGGGGTATACTTTCGTGACGGTTTATCCGGCGATGTTTGTGGTGGGGCATGTGGATTATGTCCGGGTGGTCAGTGTGCGGCCAACTGGGCCAGAGACCACCGAGTTGACAGCGGAATGGCTGTTTACCCCCGAAACCATGGCGCAACCGGGGTTTGATGCCGCGGCGGTGGCGGCTTTTGCGGCAAAGGTTTTGGTGCAGGATGCCGCGGCCTGCGAGATGAACCAGCGGGGATTACGATCTCCGGCTTATACGCATGGCAGGCTGATGCCGCAGGAATATGCCATCCACCAGTTTCACCAATGGGTGACCGGGCGGATGCAACAGGAGGACGCACGATGACGGCCATGACCATTCCCAACGATTGGGACCGCCGCGGTTTGCCGGGCTGGGCCTATCATTCGCAGGCGCAGTTTGATCTGGAGCGCGACCAGCTTTTCCTGCGACATTGGCAATTGGCCGGGCATGTGAACGATCTGCCAAGTGCGGGCGACTGGATCGCGTTCGACCTTTTGGGCGAGCGGGCGGTGGTGATGCGCGGGCGCGATGGTGTGGTGCGGGCGTTTCACAATTTGTGCAGGCACCGGGGCGCGCGGGTGGTCGATGGCGTCAGCGGCAACTGCAAGAATGCAATGGTTTGCCCGTTTCATGGCTGGGTTTACAATCTGGATGGCAGTCTGCGCGGTGCGGCGCGGCCCGAGACCTTTGGCGAGATGGACCGCGAGGCGTTTGGGCTAAAGCCGGTGGAAATGCAGGTCTGGCATGGTTTTGTGTTTTTGCGGTTTTTGCCCGGCCCGCAGCCCGATGTGGCCGCGTGGTTGGCACCCTATGATGCCGATTTTGCCGCCTATCGCACGGCGGATGCGGTACCAGTGGCCACACCGGATTGGTGGACATCGCTGCCGGTGAACTGGAAATCGGTGCGCGATGTGGACAACGAGGGCTATCATGTGGCGATGGCGCATCCGGGGTTGCAGGATCTTTATGGCCGCAGCTATGAGGATACGCATTTGCCGGGTGGGCTTGCGTTTTCGTATGGCACTTTTGGCGATCAGCCGGGGCGGCGTTGGTCGGTGCGCCAGTATGTCAAGCTGTCGCCGGTGCCGGAATGGATGCCCGAACGATTGCAGCGCAACTGGAATTACTATGGGGTTTTCCCCAATGCGGTGATTGCGTTTACCCCGGAAACCGTTCAATTTTATCAGGAATTTCCCATTTCTCCAACGGAAACCCGGCTGACGGGGCGGATTTATCGCCATGCCAATGAAAGCCGGGCGGCACGGGTGGCGCGCTATCTGGCGATGCGGATTGACCGCGAAACCAGTGCCGAGGATCAACAGCTTTCGATCTGGTCGAACGAGTCGATGAAATCGTCGGCCTTTGAGAATTTCCATTTGTCGGATCTGGAATACGGGGTGCGGTGCCACCACGATGGGTTGCGCGCACTGATGCCGGTGCTGGAACTGGCAAAGCCGCCGCCCGAAGGCGATCTTGCCCGGATGAACAAAGAGTTGTTGTCAGCGCGCGCCGATGTGCAGTTAACTTAGGCTTAGAACGACTTGGACAATTCAAATCCGGCGACAGACCGGGATCACGCTTAGGGAGAAACGCCATGCTGTTGACACGTCGCCAGACCCTTGCCACCCTTGGGGGCAGCCTTGCCATGCCCTATGTGCGCCCTGCCTGGGCGCAAGCCGGGACGGTGAATGTGTATAACTGGTCGGACTATATCGGCGAGACAACGGTTGCGGATTTCGAAGCCGAAACCGGGATCGGCGTGGTTTACGATCTTTATGCTTCGGCGGAAGAGATGCAGGCCAAGATGCTGGCGGGATCGACGGGGTATGATGTGGTGTTCATGTCTGGTCTGTCATTGCCGCAGTTCATCAAGGCCGGGATTTATGAAAAGCTGGATCATGCCAAATTGCCGGGCCTAAGCAATCTGGACCCCAAGGTGTTGAAAATATTCGAGGGGGCCGACCCCGGCAATCAATATGGCGTGCCGTATATGTGGGGATCGGTGGGATTTACCTATAATATGGCCATGGTGAAAGAACGGCTGCCCGACGCCGATCTTGGCAGTCTGGATACCATCTTCAAGCCGGAAAACGCGGCCAAGCTGGCAGATTGCGGCATCTCGCTTCTGGATAGCCCGACGGATATCGGGTTCATGGTGATGAAATGGCTGGGGATCGACCCTGATACCGCGGGGCCTGCGGAATATGCCCGGATGATCGAGGCCTTTGCCCCGATCCGCGAGCATATCGCCACCTTTGACAACTCGAACTATCTGACCACCATTCCAAATGGCGAGGTTTGTGCGATCAACAGTTGGTCAGGGGATTATGGCGTTGCCAAAACCCGCGCGGCAGAGGCGGGTATCGACATTGATCTGGCGTATTTCGTGCCCAAGACCGGGGCGCCGGCGTGGTGCGATTATCTGTGCATTCCGGCGGATGCGGCCAGCAAGGATAACGCCCATGCCTTTATCAACTATCTGCTGCGCCCCGAGGTGATTGCGGCCTGCACCAATTTTACCGGCTACGCCAATGCCAACCTTGCGGCGACGGCGTTTATTGACCCGGCGATTGCAGCCAACCCGGCGGTCTATCCCGATGCCGAAACCCTGAGCCGGATGTATACCCCCAAACCGCAGACCGAGGAACAGGACCGCGAGTTGACGCGCGCCTGGGCCACGATCAAGGCGGGTTAAGGCGGCATGTCGTCGGTAGATACCGAGACGCAAAAGGCGGACCCGTTTATCCGCATTGAAGGCGTGTCAAAATTCTTTGGCAGCTTTCAGGCGGTCAAGGATGTCAGCCTGACGGTGGCGAAAGGTGAGATCTTTTCGCTGCTGGGCGGATCGGGCTGTGGCAAGACCACGCTGTTGCGGATGCTGGCAGGGTTTGAAGACCCGACCAAGGGTCAGATTTTCATCGACGGTCAGGATATGGCGGGCGTGCCACCCTATGCGCGCCCGGTGCATATGATGTTTCAAAGCTATGCGATCTTTCCGCATATGACGGTGGAGCAGAACGTCGGTTACGGGCTAAAGCACGAGCCGATGAGTGCCGCCCAGCGCCGCACACGGGTGCGTGAGATGCTTGATCTGGTGCAGCTTTCGCAATTTGGGGGCCGCAAGCCGCATCAGATATCTGGCGGCCAACGGCAGCGGGTGGCCTTGGCGCGGGCGCTGGCGCGGGGGCCCAAGCTTTTGTTGCTGGATGAGCCGCTGGCGGCGCTGGACAAGAAGCTGCGCGAGCATACCCAGTTTGAATTGATGTCAATTCAGGAGCGCACGGGGGTGACGTTCATCGTGGTGACCCATGATCAGGAAGAAGCGATGACGCTGTCTGATCGGATCGCGGTGATGGATCAAGGCGAAGTCAAGCAAATCGGCACCCCGACCGAGATTTACGAATATCCGCGCAGCCGGTTCGTGGCGGGCTTTATCGGCTCTGTTACCACGTTCGAGGCGGTGGTGGCGGCGATCGAGGGCGACAATGTGCGGCTGGAGGTGCCGGCCTTGGCCGGAACGGCGGTGGCGCGAGCGGTGCCGGGGATTGGCGTTGGGCAAAAGGTGACGCTGGCGCTGCGGCCAGAGAAAATCGCCATCTCGCGGGTGCGACCCGAAGGCGGCAATGCCTTTGCCGGGGTGGTCAAGGATCTGGCTTATTTCGGCAAGGATTCGCTTTACCGCGTGACGCTGCCTGCGGGAGGACTTGTCTCGGTGCATGCGGTGAATGCGCGCCGGGGTGGCGAAGGCGAGCGTGCCGCGGATTGGGAGGACAAGGTTTGGTTGTCGTTCGATCCGGGGGCGGCGATTTTGTTGCTGGATTAGGCCGGGGAAGATTTGGGTAAGGCGCGCATGCAAGCAGGGGAAAAGCCAGAGGGGCGATTGTCGCGGTGGTTCAACCGGCGCGGTTGGTCTGACATCATCATCGGTGCGCCGTATCTGTGGCTGATGGCGTTTTTTCTGGTGCCATTTCTGATCGTATTGGCGATGAGTTTTGCCACCCGCACGCCGACCGCACCGCCGTTTTCCTTTGGCGGCGAGAACCCGATTCTGAATGTCGAAGGCTACGCGCGCCTGTTTACCGACGGGCTTTATCTGCGGGCGTTTCTGACCTCGTTGTTCAACGCCGGGGTGGCGACGGTGTTTTGTCTGGTGATTGGCTATCCGATGGCGCTGGGTCTGACGCGGGTGCGGGCGTCATGGCGCAACATATTGCTGATGTTGGTTATTTTGCCGTTCTGGACCTCGTTCCTGCTAAGGGTTTACGCGTGGATGGGGCTGATGGGGGCCAATTCATGGTTCAACAAACTGCTGACCGCAGGCTGGAACGGGCTGGTGCCGCAGGATTGGGCGCTGCGGTCGATACCAATGATGCACAGCAATTTTGCGGTGATCTTGGTGATGGTTTACACCTATCTGCCGTTCATGATCTTGCCGCTATACGCCAATCTGGAAAAGCTGGACACCACGCTTGACGAGGCGGCGATGGATCTGGGATCGCGGCCGTTTCGGGTGTTTTGGGACGTGACCTTGCCGCAATCCATCCCCGGCATCATTGCGGGCGGATTGTTGGTATTCATCCCGGCGGCGGGGGAGTTGGTGATCCCGTCGCTGGTGGGCGATGCCGGGCAACCGATGATCGGGCGGGTGATCTCGGACGAATTCGCCAGCGCCCGCGACTGGCCGATGGCGTCATCGGTGGCGGTGGCGTTGCTGGTGCTGATGGTGTTTCCGATGATGGCCTACACCCATTTTCAAGGCAAAGCCGAGCGCGCGGCAACGGATGGCGAGGTAAAACCATGAGCCGCCGCCCGATTTTTCTGATCAGTGTGATGTGTTTCGGGTTTGCGTTCTTTTACATCCCGATCCTGTCGATGATGGTTTATTCGTTCAACGCCTCTAAGCTGGCGACGGTTTGGGGTGGGTTTTCCACCAAGTGGTATGTGTCGCTGCTAAGCAACAAGCAGGTGATCAAGGCGCTGATCCTGTCATTGCAGATCGCGCTGCTATCGGCGACGGTGGCGACGATTTTGGGCACCATGGCGGGAATTGCCCTGGCGCGGTTCAAGCGGTTTCGCGGCCGGGTGCTGTTTTCAGGGCTGGTGACGGCACCGCTGATCATGCCCGAGGTGATTACCGGGATCTCATCCTTGATGCTGTTCATTTTGATGGCGGAATGGATTGGCTGGCCCGGAGCGCGGGGTTTTGCCACCATAACGCTGGCGCATATTACCTTTTCAATGGTTTTTGTGACCACCATTGTCCACTCGCGGTTGGTTCAGGCGGATCAGGCGATTGAGGAAGCGGCGATGGATCTGGGCAGCCGTCCGTGGCAGGTTATGCGCGACATTACCTTGCCGGTGATCAGCCCGGCGATCCTGTCGGGCTGGCTTTTGGCCTTTACCATCAGTCTGGATGATGTGGTGATTACCTCATTCACCACCGGCCCCGGCAATACCACGTTGCCGCTGCTGATCTGGTCAAAGGTCAAGCTGGGGGTGACGCCCGATATCAACGCGCTGGCGTCGATTACGGTGCTGGTAGTGGGGATTGGTGTGGCCGTGGCGGGATGGACGATGAACCGGGCCGACAAGCGGCGTGACCGCGATATGCAAATGGCCTACCGCGCCAATCAGTGAGGAAAGATGCTGCAAACTGGAATTGACGAAACGCTTGCGCTGTTGAACACGCCCGCGGGGCAGCCCGGATCGGGGCGGCTGCGCTATGCGGCGGCGATGACGCTGAACCGGGCGGGGCGGTTATCGGATGCGGCGCTGGAGGTTTTTCGCATCTGCTCGGGTCTGGACGGGGAAGACCCGCGCGGG
>JBAVTI010000338.1:0-15088 GCA_049696055.1 Paracoccaceae bacterium
TCAAGGCGCCGTTGCTGATCCATTACGCGGAACTGGATACGCGGGTAAATGAGGGCTGGCCGGCCTATGAGGCGGCCTTGAAGGCGGCGGGCACGCGGTATGAGGCGTTCATCTATCCCGGCGTCAACCACGGCTTTCACAACGATTCAACGCCACGCTTTGATCAGGCGGCGGCGGATTTGGCGTGGGAGCGGACGGTGGCGTTTTTCCAGGCGAACTTGGGGTGAGGGGGGGGGCACCCCTCTCCCACCTGTCCAACAACGGCGTTCAGGATCGAGGGCTAAGACTTTGGTGGCACAGCTTTTATCGGTGTAATCCACCAGTAAAACACCCCAAAATCGTTGCCCCAGCCATGAATAGAAACTAGCACTGGGTTGCCCATTGATTGCACGCTTTCGACAAGTTCAGGACCACCGGCACATAGCATGGCTCTACCAGTCAGTTCACCGTATTCATCCACAACCGGTAAAGGAAAGCGACATCCTCGTGTTGGTTTTGCCAATCCGCCATAAACGTTGGTCGCAACCATGCGGCTTTCATCAGTGATGCCACCGAAAAGTGCTGCCATGACAATGGGAAGCACAGCAATAACAAACAGATATGCGCCCGCTGCACCTGATGAAATCGCCGCAAGACGTATGACAAAAGTATTGGCAGGATTGCGCCAAACCTTTGACGCTTCCTTGTTATCATCGCGGATAAGATAAATCAAAACTGCCAGTCCGCCCAGCACGGCACTGAATATCCCCGCATAGCTTAGACCAGATTGCCAAGCTGGTCCTCGGCTGAACGGCAAGACGACAATCAACACGCTTACGACCACAGCGATTCCCAAGGCCGCTGCGATCACAATCTTTCGTGGCGTCAGCCACCGCATTCTACTGATCCAAGAAACTCCGCAACTTCCTGCTCCGTGACGGATGCTTCAGCTTCCGCAGCGCCTTGGCTTCGATCTGACGGATGCGTTCGCGTGTCACCGAGAACTGCTGACCCACCTCTTCCAAGGTATGGTCGGTGTTCATGCCGATGCCAAACCGCATGCGCAGGACGCGTTCTTCGCGGGGGGTAAGGCTTGCCAGAACCCGCGTGGTGGTTTCTTTCAGGTTTTCCTGAATGGCACTGTCCAGCGGCAGGATGGCGTTTTTGTCTTCGATGAAGTCGCCAAGCTGGCTGTCTTCTTCGTCGCCAATCGGGGTTTCCAGCGAAATCGGCTCCTTGGCGATCTTCATCACCTTGCGGACCTTTTCCAACGGCATTTGCAGCTTTTCGGCCAGTTCTTCCGGGGTTGGTTCGCGGCCGATTTCGTGAAGCATCTGACGGCCGGTGCGCACCAGCTTGTTTATCGTCTCGATCATATGCACCGGAATTCGGATGGTGCGGGCCTGATCGGCGATCGAGCGGGTGATGGCCTGACGGATCCACCATGTTGCATAAGTGCTAAACTTATAGCCGCGACGGTATTCGAATTTATCAACGGCCTTCATCAGGCCGATGTTACCTTCTTGAATAAGATCAAGGAATTGCAGGCCGCGGTTGGTGTATTTTTTCGCAATCGAGATCACAAGGCGAAGGTTCGCTTCTACCATTTCCTTCTTGGCCTGACGGGCTTCTTTTTCGCCCTTCTGCACCTGATTGACGATACGGCGGAATTCGGAAATGTCGACGCCTACATATTGGCCGACGCGGGCCATGTCGCCGCGCAACTCGTCGACCTTGTCGCGCGATTTTTCCATCAGCGCCTGCCAGCCACGACCCGCCTTCGAGGCCATCCGGTCGGCCCAAGTGGGGTCAAGCTCGTAGCCCTGATATTCGTCGATGAATTCGCGGCGGTTGATCCGGGCAGCATCGGCCAGTTTGACCATGCCGGAATTGATCGTCATGATCGAGCGGTTGATGCCATAAAGCTGATCAATCAGCGCCTCGATCCGGTTGTTGTGCAGGTGCAATTCGGTCACCAGCAGCACAATTTCCGAGCGCAGGGTCTGGTAAAGGTCTTCGTCCTTTTTCGAGAACCGACTGGCGTCGTTCATCGTGGCGTGCATCCGGCGGTCTTGCATTTCGGCAAGGGTCGCGTAGTCGCGGGCAATGATATCAAGGGTTTCCAGAACGCGTGGCTTTAACGCCGCTTCCATTGCGGCAAGCGACATGGCACTGGCTTCGTCTTCTTCATCATCATCATCGCTGCGCGAAATCGGTTCGCCATCCGCATCGAGTTCCGGCTCGTCGCCGCCTGCGCGACGCGGCGCACCAACCCCAACGTCGGCCAGACCCGCTTCGATGCCGACCTCTAATCCTGCGCCAACCATTTCGTCGTCGCCGTCAAGCGAGCGCCCGAAGGTGGCCTCAAGGTCGATCACATCGCGCAGCAGAATGTCTTCGGACAGAAGTTCGTCGCGCCAGATGGTGATGGCCTGAAACGTCAGCGGGCTTTCGCAAAGCCCGAGGATCATGGTGTTGCGGCCCGCCTCGATCCGCTTGGCGATGGCAATCTCGCCCTCGCGGCTGAGCAGTTCGACAGATCCCATTTCACGCAAGTACATCCGTACGGGATCATCGGTACGATCCAGCGCCTCGGCACTGGTGCCAGATACGGTGATTTCACGCGAGGTGGACGAGGTTTCGACCAATTCGCCCGCGGGTTCGGACTCGTCGGCTTCGTCATTTTCGATGACGTTGATGCCCATTTCGGACAACATCGACATCACGTCTTCGATCTGTTCCGACGACACCTGCTCAGGCGGCAACACGGCGTTAAGCTGATCATAGGTGATATAGCCGCGTTCACGCGCGTCTGCGATCATCCGTTTGACGGCGGCCTGAGACATATCAAGCGAGGTCTCGGCATCCTGCTCTTCTGGTTTGCCGTCTTCGGTTTCTTTGACTGCCATGGGTGCTCCTGAAGGGCGGGCCGAATCAGTTGGGTGGGTTTGCGAATCGGCTTGGACTTAGTTCGAATCAATAGCGCGAATCGTGGCGGGTGAAAGGGGCTAGCCTTTTTTCTTTACCCAGATTTGACCGTCAATCATGTTTTGCAGGTGTTTTGATAGGGCGGCACGGTCTTCTCCTAGGTCTTGCGCATCTTCAAGCCCGGAACGGTCGGCCTTGAAACGCGCCTCGGCAGCTTGGGAAAGACGCCATGTCAGCCCTTCGTCGGCCAGGCCGGAAAGGTCTTCGACAGCATCCTCGATCTCTTGTTGCGCGCCACGACGGGCTTCGAGTTTGGCAAATTCTTCGGCCAGGCACATCATGGCCATATCGGTATCATCGGGGTTTCGCAGCGACGGCGCGATCTGGACATGGGTCTGGGTCAGCAAGCTGTCAAGGGCAGCGCCCGCCGCATTAGCGATCTGGTGACGGGTTTGCGACGGGTCGGCGGGGTGGGCGTTTTGCAGCAGAATGCGGCGCAAGAGGCTATGGTTTTCATCAGGCAGATCCAGCAGTTCCAGCGCGGATTCGAAGCGGGCAATCAGGTTGGGGTGGGTGGCGAAGGTGGCCAAAATCACCGAAAGGCGCAGGGTCACGGTGGCACCATCGTCGGGCGCATTGGCCAGCATCGAGGCGCGGGTCGAGGGCATGGCGGATTGCGGCTCGGGTTTCTGGCCCTTGCGGAAAGTGGGTTTGCGGCCTTGTTGGCCGAACAATTCCCAGCGCAGGCGTTTGATATCTTCGCCGTAATGGCTGCGGATTGACGGATCGGCGATGCGTTTGAGGGCGGCGCGCAGGGTTTTGTCGAGGGCGGCTTTGCGTTCGGGGCTGTCGAAGGATTTGCCTTCGGTTTCGCGACGCCACAGCAGATCGACCATTGGCTGCGCGGTGTCGATCACCCGCTGCATCGCGGGCGCACCTTGGGATTTCAAGAGATCGTCAGGGTCCATGCCCTGCGGCAGCACCGCAAAGCGCAGGCCCTGCCCGGCTTCGAGCAACGGCAACGCCAGATCAATCACCCGCAGGGCGGCGCGGATACCGGCGGTATCGCCATCAAGGGCGATGATCGGCTCGTGGCTGATGCGCCACATCAGGCGCAGTTGGTCTTCGGTAACGGCGGTGCCCAAGGGGGCGACGCAGGCGCGAAAACCGGCCTCGGACAGTGCGATCACATCCATATAGCCTTCGGCGACGATCAGCGGTTGGCCCTTGCCTGCGGCCTCACGCGCGGGGGCGTGGTTGTAGAGGTTGCGGCCTTTGTCGAACAGTTCGGTTTCCGGGCCGTTGAGGTATTTCGCCCGCGCGTTGGGATCGAGTGAGCGGCCACCGAGGCTGATGGCGCGGCCACGGGCGTCGCGGATCGGAAAGATGATGCGGCCCCGGAAGCGGTCGTAGGGGGGGCCGCCGTCATCGGGTTTGGCGCAGACACCGGAAGCCACGATCAGATCAGGGGCGATGCCCTTTTGGGTGAGCGCGTGAAACAGGCCCTGGCGGGTATCGGGGGCGTAGCCGATATCCCAGCGGGCCTGCGCCTCGGGTGGCAGTTTGCGGCGCAAAAGGTAGTCGCGGGCAGTGGCAGCGGCGCTGGTTTGCAATTGCAGGCGGTAGTATTTTACCGTTTCCTCAACGATTTCTGAAAGTTGGGTGCGGCGGTCGGATTTCTGGGCGGCCTGCGGATCGCGGGCGGGCATCGGCATACCAGCCTCGCGGGCGAGGATTTCCACGGCCTCCATGAAGCTGGTATTTTCGGTTTCCTTGATGAAGGTCACCGCGTCGCCTTTGGCGTGGCAGCCAAAGCAATAGTAAAACCCCTTGCGGTCATCGACGTGGAAGGAGGCGGATTTTTCCTGATGGAACGGGCAAGGCGCCCACATATCGCCTTTGCCCTGGTTCGACTTGCGCAGATCCCATGTGACTTTGCGCCCTACCACTTGGGAGAGCGAGATGCGGGTGCGCAATTCGTCAACGAATCCGGGTGGCAGGCTCATGGGTTCTATATCGGGCTTGGGGGCGCGAGAGGCAAGCGTTTGGAGGTGGGCAGGCGCCGGGGGTTTCACACCCCCGGACCCCCGTGGAGTATTTGAGCAAGAAAAAGCCGAAAAGTTCAGCCCAGCAGATCGGTGATCACCCGCAGAAAGATCCGGATGCCGATCGGGGTGAGGGCGTCGGGGTAATCGTAGTCGGGGTTATGCAGCGCCGGGTGGGTATCGCCGGCGCCAAGAAACACCATGGCCGATTTTGCGGTGGCACCAAAGCGGCCAAAATCTTCGGAGGCGCGCATCGGCAGGGTAGAGGGGGCGAGCGAAATCCGTTCGGCCTGCAAGGCGTGCTGGAGGTGGGCGGTGGCCTGCGGGTGGTTAAAACAGGCGTGAAAATGGTCGTGATGGCCAAGGCTGAGGCTGAGGCCATGCGCATCGGCCGTGGTGCGGGCGAGCGTTTCGGCGGCAGAAATCAGGCCCGCCATGCCGTCGTCGGTAAGGGTGCGCAGGGTGGCCCACAGTTCGCCGTAGCCCGGCGCTATACCAAAGGCGGGCTCGCCGATGCGCGCGTGGGTCAGGGTGACAAGTCTGTAGTCGGGGGCAAGAGCACCGCCCTGCCCCAGCGCATTCAATGCCGGTATCAGCGTGGCGATGGCAAGCGCCGGCGAGAGGCCGGTTTGCGGTTGCGAGGCGTGGGCGGTTTTGCCGGTAAGGCCGATTTTCAGGCCCATCGAGGCGCAATTGGCCGGGCCAGCGGCCAGCATCGCGTGGCCGAACGGCAGGCCGGGGTAATTGTGCAGCGCAAAGGCCCAATCGGTGGCAAGGGTGGCAAAACGCGGGTCGGCAATGACGGCGGCGGCACCAGAGCCGTCTTCCTCGGCGGGTTGGAACAGCAAGATCACCCGGCCTGTGGCGGGGCGTCTGCGGCCAAGCAGGCGGGCGAGGCCGTGCAGGATGGTCATGTGACCATCGTGGCCGCACAGGTGGCCGTGGCCGGGGATTTGCGAGCTATGGGCGAGATTGGTCAGTTCGGTGATCGGCAGGGCGTCAAGCTCGGCGCGGATCATCACGATGGGGCCGGGGTTGGGGCTTTGGTAAATGGCGGCGACGCCGTGGCCGCCAAGACCGGTGATAATCTGGTCGGGGTTGGTGGGTGCCAGAGCGGCGGTGACCATGCGGGCGGTGTTTTCCTCGTGCCCCGACAGTTCCGGGGCGCGGTGCAGCGCGTGGCGCCAATCGGTCAGCTGGACAATATCGGCGTTGGTCAGCATCAGGCCGCGGTCCATCAGGCGTGCAGGGCGGCGCGGGCGGCGACGCCCCTGAGGGCTGCCTCGATCTCGTGCCACGCGGTTTGCGCCATTGAGCGGAATGCCATGATCTGGAAGCTGTCGGCCCAGGTGCGCAGCAGGATTGACGACATGTGATTGAGCGGCGCGCGGGCGGCGGTGCCTTTGGGAAACGGCAATGGGCGCAGATCGAGCGGGTAAAGCCGCATCAGGGCGGCTTTGGCCAGCGGGCCTTGCAGGGTAAGCGTGACCCAGCCATCAGATTGATCGGTGAGGGCGGCGTGGGGGGCCAAAGTGTCTGGGGCGGCATTGATCAGGAAGGCCTGATCGCGGCCAGTCCAGACAATGCGGGCATCCCCCTTTTGCAGGAAGGTATTGGGGGCGGGAAAGCCAAGACCAAGCGCCTTGAGCGCCTTGGTCAGCGGCTTTTCCTGACCCTTGAGCGGGGCTATCGAGGTGATCTGGCCGGGCGGAACCTCGGACAAGGTGGTGGCACCAAGGGTTAGGGCGGTTTGGCCTGCGAGGGCCGATTTTGCGATCAGGTTAGGCACGGAGTTTCAATCCTTCCTTGTCGTGGAAGACCGGGTCGCAGACCTCGCACAGCACGTCGATCTGGCGCAGGTGATCGACGAGGCGGACAGTTTCGCCCTGCCGCGCGCGGCCATTTTTCAAGAATGCCAGCCCCAGCCAGGAATTGAGGGTTGGGGAATAGCCGACCGAGGTGACATAGCCCTGATCATTGCGGCGATGCACTTCTTCGCCGGGGGTGAACAGATGCGCGCCCGAGGCAATGGCGGTATCGTTCAGGGGGCGCAGGCCCACGAGTTGTTCGCGGTCTGGCCCAGTCAGGCCGGGGCGTTGGGAGGCGGCCTTGCCGATGCAGTCTTTCTTGGGCGAGACCATCTTTTCAAGGCCGATGTCAAAGGCGGTGGTGCGGCCATGGATCTCGGCGTGGGTGATAAAGCCCTTTTCGATCCGCAGGACGTTCAGCGATTCCATGCCGTAGGGGCCGCCGCCGATGGTTTCGGCGCGGGCGACCAGATCGCGGAACAGTGCCTCGCCAAAGCGGGCGGGGACGGCGATCTCATAGCCTTCTTCGCCGGAGAACGAGATGCGGAACAGCCGGGCATTGACACCCTGCACGATGGCGGGGCCGCAGCCCATGAACGGCAGATCGACCGGGGCATCCAGCACCGAATTCAGCAGCGCACGGGCCTGCGGGCCGGCAATGGCGAATTGGGCAAAGGCCTCGGTCACGGAAATTGTGCGCACATCCCAATCGGCGCAGAAGGCTTGTTGCACGAAATCGAGGTGGCGCATCACGAGGCCTGCCGCCGCGGTGGTGGTGGTCATCAGGAAATGCGTGTCGCCAAGCCGGGTGGTGGTGCCATCGTCCAGGACCATGCCATCTTCGCGCAGCATCAGGCCATAGCGGGCACGGCCAACGGCAAGCGTGGAGAAGGTGTTGGTGTAGACAAGGTCAAGGAAGCGGGCAGCGTCGGTGCCTTGGATGTCGATCTTGCCAAGGGTCGAGACATCGCAGATGCCAACCGATTGGCGGACCATGTTGACCTCGCGGTCGCAGGCCTCGCGCCATGTGGCCTCGCCGGGGCGGGGGAAATAGCTGGGGCGATACCACAGGCCCGCTTCGATCATCGGGGCATGGCGTTCAACCGATGCAGAGTGCGAGGTCATGTAGCGTTGCGGGGCGAAACCGGAGGCGCGGCCCCCTGCCCCCATTGCCGCGATGGATACCGGGCTGAACGGCGGGCGGTAGGTGGTGGTGCCGGTTTGCGGGATGCCGCGCCCGGTGGCATCGGCCAACACCGCCAGCGCGCCGACGTTGGAGTTTTTGCCCTGATCGGGGGCCATGCCTTGGGTGGTATAGCGCTTCATGTGTTCGACGCTGGCATAATTTTCCTGCGCCGCGAGTTTGACATCCTTGACGGTGACGTCATTGGCGAAATCAAGCCAGGCGCGGCCCCAGAACCGACCCGAGCCGGGAACCGACCACAAAGGTTGCAGGGCGTAGGCGGTGTCATCGGCGGTGGGGGTATTGATTTTGGGCGCGGTTTTGCCCAATGCGGCAAGCGCCTTCGCGGCAGCGTCAAGGCCATCAGCCAGACAGCCCGCGGTCGAGAACGTGCCATTGGCGGAACCCGCCGGGATCAGGTTTGGCACGGCGTTGGCCGATGGCACAAAGGCGGCGATGGTGTCGTTCCACGCAGGCCTGCCGTTTATGTGGCAGCTTAGGTGCAGCGTCGGGTTCCAACCGCCTGACATCGCCAGACAATCGGTGTCGATCTGCATCTCGCCCCCGGCATGGGAAACGGTGATCTGGGTCAGGCCATGGCGGCCTTTGGTGCCGATGACGGTGGCACCAAGGTAGACCGGGCAGTCTTCGTCGGCCTGCGCATCTGAGCGACTGTCGATGATGGCGGCGACGGAAACGCCCGCAGCGATCAGGTCGCGCGCGGTGCGGCGGGCATCGTCGTTATTGGCAAATACCGTGACCCGTTTGCCGGTAGTGACGCCGTAGCGGTTAAGGTAGGCGCGCACGGCAGAGGCCAGCATGATGCCGGGGCGGTCATTGTTCTCGAACGCAATCGGGCGTTCCATGGCACCCGCAGCGAGGATGGTTTGCGCGGCGGTGATGCGCCAGAAACACTCGCGCGGCAGATCACCGGGGGCCGCGAGATGCAGGCCGACGCGTTCGAGCGCGCCGTAAGTGCCGTGATCATAGGCCCCGGTCACCGTGGTGCGGGTCATCAGGCGGACATTGGGCAATTGCGCCAGATCGGCCAGCGTGGTGGCCACCCAATCGGCGCAGGGCTTGCCGTCGATCAGATAGGTTTCGGCCAAAAGACGCCCGCCCATCTGGGCATCTTCGTCGGCGAGGATCACATCAGCGCCTGCGCGGGCGGCGGTAAGCGCGGCCATCAGGCCGGTGGGGCCGGCACCGATCACCAGCAGGTCGCAAAACGCAAAGGCTTTTTCGTAAACCGCCTCGTCGTGGCGGCCGGAAAGCGCGCCCAGACCTGCGGCGCGGCGGATGATCGGTTCGTAGATTTTCTCCCAGAACGCCCGCGGCCACATGAAGGTTTTGTAGTAAAATCCAGCCGACAGGAACGGTGCGGCAAGGTCGTTGACCGCCAGCAGATCGAATTTCAGCGACGGCCAGCGGTTTTGGCTTTTGGCGTTCAGGCCACTGAAAATCTCTTGAACCGTGGCGCGGACGTTCGGGGTTTGCTGGCGATCCTCGATGATTTCCACCAGCGCGTTCGGCTCTTCGGACCCAGCGGTCAGCACACCGCGCGGGCGGTGATACTTGAAGCTGCGCGCGACCACCTTGACGCCATTGGCCAACAACGCCGAGGCCAGGGTATCGCCTTTGAAGCCGATGTAATCGCGGCCATCAAAGCGAAAGCCAATGGGGGTATCGCGGTCGATCAGACCTTTGCCGGGGATCCTCATGCGCGGGTGCCTTTGATGTCGGCGATCAACTCTACGCCTTCGATTTCATGGGTCACGGTATGGCGCGTGATGCGCAGCCATTGGGCGCAACCGGTTTCGTGATACCAAAGATCCTTGGTCAGACCCGCCGGGTTATCGCGCAGATGCAGGTAGTTATCCCACGCCTGCGGATCGGTGGTGGCGGGGCGGTTCAAATAGGCGTCCGAGCCGTAATAGTAGAATTCTCGCCGGTCGCGGGGGCCGCAGAGGGGGCAGTTGATGCGCATAATGTTCCCCTAGTGCAAGTTGTGTTGGCTGCCCGTGCCTTCTTCGTCAAGAAGATGGCCGGTCATATAGCGGTCAAGACGGAATTTGGCGGCGACGGCGTGGGGCTGATCGGTGGCCATCAGATGCGCCATGCACCAACCCGAGGCAGGCACCGCTTTGAAGCCGCCGTAGTTCCAGCCCGCGTCGATATAAAGCCCGTCGATCGGGGTTTTGTCGATGATCGGGCTGCCATCAGGGGTCATGTCCATAATGCCACCCCAAGATCGCAGCACCTTGGCACGACCGATCATCGGCATCAGGGTCATGCCGGCTTCCATTACATGTTCGACCATCGGCAGGTTGCCGCGCGCGGCATAGGAGGCGTAAAAATCGAGGTCGCCGCCGAACACGAGGCCGCCCTTGTCGGACTGGCTGATGTAGAAATGGCCCATGCCAAAGCTGATGACATGGTCAATAATGGGTTTCAGTCCCTCGGTGACGAAGGCCTGCAGGATGTGGGATTCGATGGGCAAGCGCAGCCCCGCCATCGCAGCGGTTTGGCCAGATCGGCCTGCGGTGACAAGGCCGACTTTCTTGGCGCGGATCGCACCGCGGGTGGTTTGCACGCCCTTGACCACGCCGTTTTCGATATCAATTCCGGTGACTTCGCAGTTCTGGATCAGATCGACGCCGCGCTGATCGGCACCGCGGGCATAGCCCCAGGCCACGGCATCGTGACGGGCCGAGCCCCCGCGACGGTGCAACAGGCCGCCGTAGATCGGAAAGCGGGTCTGTTCGAAATCGAGGTAGGGCAGATGCGCGCGCACGCCCTCGCGGTCGAGAAGTTCGGCATCGTCACCCTGGTTGATCATCATATTGCCACGGCGGGCGAAGGCGTCACGCTGACCGTCGGAATGGAACAGGTTGATCAGGCCACGCTGCGAATGCATGACATTGTAGTTCAGGTCGGCCTCCATGCCTTCCCACAGCTTCATTGAATGGCTGTAGAACTCGGAGTTGCCCTGCAAGAAGTAGTTGGCGCGCACGATGGTGGTGTTGCGGCCGATGTTGCCCGAGCCGAGATAGCCTTTTTCCAGCACGGCGATGTTGGTGATGCCGTGGTTTTTCGCCAGATAATAAGCGGTGGCAAGGCCATGCCCGCCGCCGCCAACGATGATCATATCGTATTCGGGCTTGGGGGCCGGATCACGCCACGCGGGTTTCCAGCCCTTGTTGCCAAACAGCCCTTCGGTGATGACTTTGAGCCCTGAATAGCGCATTGTGACTGCCCCATGTTTCCCCCCGCCAGTGAAACGGGTTTGGGGGGTGTTAGCAAGGGGCGCGGGCAAATCCTAGCTTGCCCGCGACAATTGGCGTCGCAGATGCGCGCATCAGTCCCTTCCAGTCCTTCTTCGCGATTGGACCGCGTGGCGTGGGGCCATTCGGGACGGATGAGCCGAGGTTACAGGCCTTTGGATTTGTAGGTTTGCGCAACGCGACCAATCGACACAAGATAAGCGGCCACCCGCAGGTCTTCGACGTCAGAGCGGCCATGCCACACCTCGCGCATCGCCTGATAGGCCGTGCGCATGGTGTCATCGAGACCAGAACGCACCAGCGCCAGTTCGTCGGAACCTTGCAGGAATTTCTCTTTGAAACCTTCGGCCAGTTCCCAACCCAGATGCTGATCCGAGGACAGACGTTCCAGTTCTTCGACCAACATCCGCGAGCGCCCCTCTTCGGCGCGGCGCTGCATGCGGCCAAAGCGGATATGCGACAGGTTCTTGACCCATTCAAAGTACGAAACCGTCACGCCGCCCGCGTTGGCATACATGTCGGGCATGATCACGGTGCCCTTTTTGCGCAAGATCTCATCTGCGCCATAGGTGATCGGACCATTCGCCGCCTCGATGATCAGCGGGGCCTTGATCCGCGCGGCATTGCCAAGGTTGATGACGCCTTCCATCGCGGCGGGGATCAGGATGTCGCATTCCATTTCCAGCACCGACGCGCCGTTTTCAACGTATGTCGCCGGGTAGCCCTTGATGGTGCCGTGCTTGAGTATCCATTGCCGCACCTCTTCAACCTGCAGGCCTGCCTCATCAACCAAAGCGCCGTCGCGTTCGATTATGGCAACTATCTTGGCGCCATCCTCTTCCGAAAGGAACTTGGCTGCATGATATCCCACATTGCCAAGGCCCTGAACCACGATCTTCTTGCCGTCAAGACCGCCGGAAAGACCGGCTTTGGCGCTGTCTTCCTTGTGGCGGAAGAATTCACGCATGGCATATTGCACGCCCCGCCCTGTGGCCTCGACCCGGCCCTGAATGCCGCCCGCATGGGGCGGTTTGCCGGTGACGCAGGCCTTGGCGTTGATGTCGGTGGTGTTCATCCGGGCATATTGATCGGCGATCCACGCCATTTCACGCTCGCCGGTGCCCATATCGGGGGCGGGGACGTTTTGCGCCGGGTGGATCAGGTCGCGTTTGATCAACTCGTAGGCGAAACGCCGGGTGATCTGTTCCAGCTCGTGTTCGTCCCAAGCGCGCGGGTCAATGCACAGACCGCCCTTCGAGCCGCCAAACGGGGTTTCCACCAGCGCGCATTTATAGGTCATCAGCGCCGCCAATGCCTCGACCTCGTCCTGGTTCACCGAGGTGGCATAGCGGATGCCGCCCTTGACGGGTTCCATATGTTCGGAATGCACCGAGCGATAGCCGGTAAAGGTTTCGATCTTGCCGCGCAGGCGCACCCCAAAGCGCACCGTATAGGTGGAATTGCAGACCCGGATTTTCTGTTCCAAGCCGGGGCTGAGGTCCATCAGCGCCACGGCCCGGTTGAACATCAGATCGACAGATTCGCGAAAGCTCGGCTCACCGGCTGCGTGCATGTTTCGTCTCCCGTTGGTCCGGGGCGCTTTCTGCAGCCCCGATTACGTCTGAACCCTAGACCGAGAAGATGAACAATTCATCACCCGATTTCGAATCGCCCGGAAAATCAGCGGGAAAAGAACGTCACTGATTCGTTAATGTGGGGTTGATCCTGCGGTTTTTGCGTTTGAATTGCGGTTTGCCGATCCGGCGAGACAACCTGAAGATGCAGCGGCGCGAAAAGGTGGCAACAATGGGCAATCCGGGCGCGTCAGTGTTTCTGACTATGTCGAATTTTCCCTATTTTTCCCTGCCTCGCGCCACATTTCTGCCCCATCAGATCGGATAACTAAACAGTGATGAATTGGGTCTGCTGTTTGGCGAACGCCGCCAGTGCCCCGTAAACCTACCCGTTTTGGGCCCTTTGAGGGGAATGATGATGATTTTTTCGACCAATGAACGCCCGGCGCTGAAACGCCTTGTCCGTGGTTCTGTGCTGTCTGCCAAACGTCGCCTGCGCCAGTTTGGACGCGACGAAGATGGTGCGCTGATCATCTTTGCCTTGGTTCTGTTCTTTTTGATGGTGATGATGGGCGGGGTATCGGTTGACCTGATGCGCCACGAAGCCAAGCGCACCACGCTGCAACAAACGCTGGATCGCGCAGTTCTGGCCGCCGCCAGCCTGCAGCAAGAGCTGGACCCCGAAGCTGTGGTCCGCGACTATTTCGACAAGGCCGGGATGACCCAATACCTGAATGGCGTGACGGTCGACGAAGGAATGAACTACCGGGTGGTGGATGCGGATGCGTCAGCCGACACCAACCCGTTCTTCATGCACATGGTGGGTGTCGAACAATTTGACGCTTTTGCCGATAGTGGCGCGGAACAGCGGATCTCGAACGTCGAAATCTCGATGGTGCTGGATATTTCCGGTTCGATGAAGGGCAGCCGTATCACCGCCTTGCGGCCAGCGGCGCGGGATTTCATTGATACGGTTATCGGGTCTTCGGAACCGGGTCGGGTGACGGTTTCGATCGTGCCTTATCAAAGCCAGGTTCAAGTCGGCGACAAGCTGATGAACCAATTCATCCCCGTGGCGCAACGCGATCACAGTTCATCGTTTTGCATGGATTTGACCAGCGCCCAGTATACCGCCGTTGCCCTGCCAACCTCGCCGCTTCCGCAGCAAGCCGGGCATTTTGACGCGGAAAGCGACCAAAGTACCAAGACCGCGACCGATTTCTTTTGTCAGAACATTTCTGGAAACGTGATCACCCCGCTAAGCGCAGACGCGGCCTATCTGAAGGGCCGCGTGAACGCGATGGCTGTGGATGGCTGGACGGCGATCGACATCGGGATGAAATGGGGTGCCTTGCTGCTCGACCCGGCATCGCAACCAGTGGTGTCAGGCTTGATCGCGGCAGGCGCCGTAGAGCCCGAATTCGAGGGGCGGCCGCTGGACCCCGAAGCCGAAAACGTGCTGAAAGTTGTGGTGATCATGTCGGACGGTGAAAATACCACTGAACTGCGGCTTAAGCCCGGCTACTATTCCGGGGATTCAAACATCTACAAACGCACCAGCAACGGCGCTTTGTCACTTTACCATGCGGCGCGCAGCGGCACGACCAAATACTATTGGCTTTCCGACAGCAAATGGCACACGGCACCGGATGGCGGCCTGGCAGGTTCGACCCGGTTAACCTATCCGCAGCTGTGGAAAGATTACACGGTGAAATGGGTTGCGAAATCCATTTACTCCAAGGCTTTGAACGGCGGCACTGACTCTGGGGCCAACACATGGTACAACAACTTTGTTCAGAATGACGCCAGCCTGAAGAACGCCCGGCTTAGCAACGTGTGCAGCGCCGCGCGGGCAAAAGGCATCGTCGTGTTCGCGATTGGTTTCGAGGCCCCCGTGGCTGGGCGGACCGCCTTGCGCGATTGTGCGTCACCAGACCGGGATCAGCATTACTTTAATGCGTCGACCGTTGATATCGGGTCTGCGTTTAGTGCCATCGCCAACCAGATCAGCAACCTGAGGCTGACGCAATGACACGCCCGGTAACTCGATTTGCAAAACGACTTGTGGCGGGTCTGCGCCGCGAGGACGGCACTGCCACCATCGAATTCGTGCTGGCCATACCGGCGGTATTGATGATCTTCATGGCCTCGTTTGAATCCGGGCTGATGATGACGCGTGGCATGATGGTGGAACGATCTGTCGATATGACCATGCGCGAGTTGCGGCTGGGGCATATGATCATGCCGACCTTTGCCAAACTGAAGGCAGATATTTGCAGCCGGACCA
>JBAVTI010000339.1:0-2315 GCA_049696055.1 Paracoccaceae bacterium
ATCGTGGGGCAGGGTGCGGTGTTGTCGACGCCTGCGGCCAGTCACCTGATCCGGCTGCACGGCACCGATGGCGGGATCATCATGTCGGCATCGCACAATCCGGGCGGCCCGCAAGAAGACTTTGGCGTAAAGTTCAACATGTCAAATGGCGGCCCGGCGCCCGAAGGCGTGACCGAGGCGATGTACCTGCGCACCACCGAAATTTCCGAGTATCATATCGTGCAGGCGCAGGACGTTGACCTTTCGGTGATCGGGCGCGCACAGCTTGGTGGCATGATTGTTGATGTGGTCGATCCTGTCGCGGATTACGCGGTGTTGATGGAAAGCCTGTTTGATTTCAAGGCGATCCGGGCGATGTTTGCGACCGGGTTTCGCATGCGGTTTGACGGGATGAATGCGGTCACCGGGCCTTACGGGGTGGAAATTCTGGAACGGCGGTTGGGGGCGGCATCAGGAACCGTGGTGAACGGGACACCCTTGCCGGATTTTGGCGGGATGCATCCGGACCCCAATCCTACCTGGGCCAAGGGGTTGATGGACGAGATGTTCGGCGCGGGCGGCCCCGATTTTGGTGCGGCATCGGATGGCGACGGCGACCGTAACATGGTGGTGGGGCGCGGGATTTATGTCTCGCCTTCGGATAGTCTGGCGGTGCTGGCGGCGAATGCACATCTGGCGCCGGGCTATGCGCAGGGGCTTGCCGGGGTGGCGCGGTCGATGCCGACAAGTGCGGCGGTAGACCGCGTGGCGGCATCGTTGGGGATAGCGTGTTTCGAGACGCCGACCGGGTGGAAGTTCTTTGGCAATCTGCTGGATGCGGGCAAGGTAACGCTGTGCGGCGAGGAATCTTTTGGCACCGGGTCTGACCATGTGCGCGAAAAAGACGGGCTGTGGGCGGTGTTGCTGTGGCTGAATATTCTGGCGGTGAGGCAGGAAAGCGTGGCGGAAATTCTGGCGTCGCACTGGCGCACATTTGGCCGCAATTATTATAGCCGCCATGATTTCGAGGCGATTGCCGTGGCCAAGGCCGATGCGATGATGGCGGCGTTGCGGGGAAAACTAAGCAGTCTGCCGGGCATGCAAATTGAGGGCATGACCATCAAAGCTGCGGATGATTTCGCCTATACGGACCCGATTGATGGCTCGGTCTCGCAACAGCAGGGGGTTCGAATTCTGTTTGGCGATGGCGCGCGCATTGTGTTGCGGCTGTCGGGAACCGGGACGGAAGGGGCGACGCTGCGGGTGTATCTGGAACGCTACGCGGCCGGACCGGATGGGTTGGGGCTGGACGCACAAACGGCCTTGGCTCCGGTGATCCGGGCAGCGCATGCTTTGGCGGGGATCGAAGGGTTTACCGGGCGTGTGGCGCCCGACGTTGTGACCTGACGGCGCAAACAGACATTCAGGAGTCGTCGGGGCCTTAGATTGTCGCAACGAAAGGTCGTTTCCTGACGCCAAGCGCCGCGAATGGCGCATGGGAGAATGCCGATGGCTGACGACAAACCAGTGCGCGGAACGGTTCGGGGTGGGGGTCGTCAGGCACGGCAGGCCGAGCGGGCGCAAAAAGGCAGTGGCGTCGGGCGCCCCTATATCATGCGCAATATCCCGACCTATGACATCTTGTCGGAAGAAAATCTGCTGAAGGTCGAACATGCTGCCGACCGCATTCTGGCCGAAACCGGCATCGAGTTTCGCGATGACCCGGTGGCGATCGAGCTTTGGCGCAAAGCGGGGGCGGATGTGCAGGGGCTGTTGGTGAAATTCCCGCCCGGCATGCTGCGCGAGGTGCTGAAATCGGCACCTGCAACCTTTACCCAGCATGCGCGCAACCCGGAAAAATCGGTGCAGATCGGCGGCAAGTCGGTGGTATTCGCCCCGGCCTATGGCTCGCCTTTCGTTATGGATCTCGATAAAGGGCGGCGCTTTGGCACGCTGGAAGATTTTCAGAATTTTATCAAACTGGCACAATCCAGCCCGAACTTTCACCATTCCGGCGGCACGATTTGCGAGCCGACCGACGTGGCGGTGAACAAGCGGCATCTGGATATGGTGCATGCGCATATCACCCTGTCAGATCGGCCCTTCATGGGGTCGGTTACCGCCCAAGAGCGTGCCGAAGACAGCATTGATATGGCGCGGATCGTGTTCGGGCGGGATTTTGCCGACAAGAACTGCGTCATTCTGGGCAATGTGAACGTTAATTCACCATTGGTCTGGGATGGCACCATGACCAACAGCTTGCGGGCCTATGCACGGGCGGGGCAAGCGGCGGTGATCGTGCCGTTTATCCTTGGCGGGGCGATGGGGCCGGTGAC
>JBAVTI010000340.1:0-4254 GCA_049696055.1 Paracoccaceae bacterium
GGTAGTGCACCTGCTTGCCCGAAATGAGCGAGAACAGCGCCAGCGTGGCAAGCCCCCAGATCGCAAGAAACCATGCACGGCGGTCGCGCCACAGGCCCGCAGCGCCCAGCCCGCGCAGGGCGGATGGCCGCCACGCCCATGGCCACAGGAGGATGGGCAGCAGCGCAACAAAGAACCAGATCGGCCGGGCATGGTCGAAGGCGTTCACCATGCGGCCCGCACTTTGCCGCCACAGCACCTCGGCCCTATACTCCTGCCCGCCCAGCAAGAGCGCGGGCAGGAGCCAGACCGCTAGGATCGCCAGCGCCGCGCCGATGGCGGTAGCCAGTCGACCATACCAGACGGCGGCGCGGCGCGGATCGTCGGTCATTGTCCACAACGGTCGCGCTAGCGCCAGTGGTAGGAGGTGGACCAGGATCACCGGCCCTTTCGCCAGCACCCCGAAGGCCAGTGCCGCCCCCAGCCCCAGCGTCGCCAGCCAGCGCCCACCCGCGTCCATGCGCAGAAGCGCCAGCACCCCCAGCAGCGTGGCCGAGGCCAGCATCGTGTCGAACATTGTCAGCGAGCCGTACAGCGCGAAGATACCGGTGGAGGCGAGGATCAGCGCCGCCGTTGCGCCAAGGCCGGGGTAATCAGGGAACAGCCGGTTCCCCAGCCGCCAGGTCAGCGCCACGGAGAGGATTCCGAAGGCCGGGGCCACCAGACGCGCCGCAACCTCGCTTACGCCGGTCACCGACCAGATCAGGTTAATCAGCCAGAACAGCAGGGGCGGCTTGTGGGCATAAATCTCGCCGTTCAAGTGCGGAACGATGAAGGTGCCGTCGCGCTGCATTTCCCAGGCCACGGAGAGGTAGCGCGTCTCGTCCACCGGCAGGATGGGCCGTAGAAGCGGAAGGATCACCGCGATGGCGAAGGCAAGCGCCAGCGCCAGCAGTCCGGCGGCAGGGGCGGACAAGGGGGACGGAATGGGCTGGGCGGGCTGTGGCGTCATTGGGGCGGTCCTGGCAGGCGGGCTCGGACTAATCCTGCCGCTCGCGGCCACATCAGGCAAGACCTGCCGGTGCCCCACCGCAGCCGCAGGGGCGAGTGTCACCTGTCGCGGTTGGAATGGATCAACCAGAGATTGCGGGAATAGATTACCACGCCCAAGGTCTGCCCCAGCACGAAGACAGGGTCCTTGCGGTACAACGCATAGGCCAGCAACATCACCCCGCCGATCAGCGAGAAGTACCAGAACGCCACTGGCATCACCGAGGAGCGCGCCCGTTCAGAGGCGATCCACTGAACAAGGAACCGCGCCGTGAACATCAGCTGCGCGCAAAGGCCGAAGATGACCCAGGCAAGTTCGGTCTCGCTGTTGACGTGCAGCGCCTCCATCAGCCAGGTCATGGCAGCCCCTCCGATCCGGGAGCCAGAGGCCGGCGGATCTCGGTCGCGCGGGCCTTCTTGCGCCGCCGCAACAGCCAAGCCACGCCCATCAGGTCGAAGACCCCCACCATGCCGCGCTGCAGGTTCGAATAGTGCGACCGACCGCCGCCGCGTTGCCGGTGGGTCACGTCGATATGCGCGATCCGCCAGCCGTCGCGCGCGAAGAGCGCCGGCAGGTAGCGGTGCATGTGGTCGAAGTAGGGCAGGGCCAGGAAGGCCTCGCGCCGAAAGCACTTCAGCCCGCAGCCGGTGTCGCGCGTGCCGTCGTGCAGGACGCGCGACCGCAGCCCGTTCGCAAAGCGCGAGGCCAGACGGCGCCCCAGCGTGTCCTTGCGCCCGACGCGCTGCCCCGCGACCAGCCCCAGCCTGTCCGCGTCAGGGCCAAAAAACGGGACGACCAGACGGGCCAGCTCTTCCGGTGGGTTCTGCCCGTCTCCGTCGAGGGTGCAGATCAGGCCGTGACGGGCAGCGACGACCCCCGAGTGGATGGCCGCCGACTGGCCCCCTGACCGGTCGTGCCTCAGCACCCGCAGCATCGGCGTGTCCCGCAGTGCCGTATCGAGGAGATCGGCCATGCCGTCGTCCGACCCGTCGTCGACCACGATGATCTCGAAGGGCCCGAGTGGCGTCATGCTCTGGATGATTCCGTCGATGACGGGAAGGATATTGCTGGCCTCGTTCCGGCAAGGCACGATGATCGATGTCTTTATGAGCACCATGAACCCGGCAGTGACTGCTGCAAAGAATCGGCCCTGCCTGTGACACGTCGGCATTAAGGACAGTATAGAGCGCGTTAGGCTTGCATGCCAGAATCTTTCCACTGCCCAGAATGATCCGATGCCCGATATAAGGTCTTGCTTACGGCATACTCACGAACCTGGTGCGTCGACCTCTTGGCCGCGACAGAGACTCTCGTGTGCAGGCAGGTGCGCGACACCGCTTTCCCGCCGTTCTTACCTCGTGCAGCGAATGGCCGCGCTCCGCCCCCTGCGTCGTCATGGCTGTTTCGACGTGCTCGGCCCTAACCGAACGTTCGGCGCTTCAAAAAGGCGACCTCGAAACAGTCATTCATGCTTGGTGTAGCGGAACCCAAAATCTTACATGCTAGCTCTACTTGTGATGTGGATCACGGGACGTTAGGCATGGAATCGGTCGAACAATTCACATGAGAGGCGAACGATGAAAGGCAGCGATCGAAATGCCGCCTTGTGGCGATAAACCCATGTCGCTACACCCCTAAGCTAAAGGTCGGGTTTGGGATATCTTGAGCATTAGATCAGCGCTTGCGATGCTGCGGGCGGGCCCTTCGGGCTACTTGAGAAACCAAAAGTAATGGCAAAGATTCCAACCTCCCGCGTCGACAAGCTCCTGTCCTCCATGGGCTATGGTTCGCGCAACGAAATGGCGCGAATGGCCAAGGCTGGCGGCATCACTCTGGACGCTGCCGAGCTCCTGGACGTCACCAAACGCATCCCTGTCACTCCAGATTTGCCGACCCGCATGGAGATCGACGGCGAGGCGCTCGATCCCGTCGCGGGCATGGTCATTCTTTTAAACAAGCCTTTGGGCATGACCTGTTCGCACAAGGAACACGGTACACTCGTCTATGACCTCCTGCCCGAGCGCTGGAAACGGCGTGATCCGGCGATCTCGACCATCGGCCGATTGGACAAGCAGACGTCCGGTCTTCTGTTGCTGACCGATGATGGCGACCTGCTGCACCGTGTCATCAGCCCCAAGCGCCACGTCAAAAAGACCTATCGCGCCAAGCTGGCCCGCCCGCTTGATGGCACCGAAGGCGACCTGTTTGCCTCGGGCCATTTGATGCTGGAGGGCGAGGACAAGCCGCTGGCTCCTGCCGAACTGGAAGTGGTCTCGGAAACCGAAGCTCTGCTTAGTGTTACCGAGGGCCGATACCATCAGGTGCGCCGCATGTTTGCTGCCACTGGCAACCACGTCGAAAAACTGCACCGCGAACTTCTGGGCGGTCTATCACTGCCTGATGGCATGGCTCCCGGTCAATGGAAGCTGCTGAGTGAAGAAGAAATCGCCTTGATCTTTCAGTAAGCCGAAGGCGGGGTGATCTCAATATGAGTGGTTGAACGACATCCAGCTCTGTGGAGGTCATGCCAATAGTTTCTCTGCGGTTTAAAAAGCATAGCATAAATAGGTGTTTCCACACAGTCTCGGCAGAGAGCTGCCGTTCGCACAAAGTGCACCACTGGTATCGAGACCTGCGATAGCTGACCCTCATTTACTACTTTTTGAACCGAGCCCCAGGGCGAATCTGGCAGGTGTATTGTTCAAAATCCGTGATTTTTGGGTCAAATGACTCTGTAAGCTGGTCGATGCCTTTCCACCACTAACGGACCGGCAGTGACGGGTTTGAACCTGCCAAAGACAACGCCCTACGGCGGCAGTGGCTTGCAACTGAACATCCCTCGTAGTCCTGATCTGAATCAAAGCGCCCGTCATCAGCCTATGCGCAAATGCGCAAAAGCTGGGGTGATGCCATGATTCTTGCTGTTCTGTCTGCACTTGCCGAGCCCACGCGATTGGCCGCCATGCGGTTCCTTGACGATGGGAACGAGCACTGCGTCTGCGATCTGATGCGCCGCCTTGAAGCCACCCAAAGCCGGATGTCGCGGCACATGGCTGTGTTGAAGCAAGCGGGGCTGGTGGTGGACAGGCGGGATGCGCAATGGGTGCGCTACAGGATCCGGCCTGACCTGCCGCCGCACTTGCGGGCGCTGGCGGCGGCGGCCTTGGTTGAAGAGGTGATGGCGTGAATGTCTTTGCCTGGATGAACGATCAACTGTTACGGAT
>JBAVTI010000341.1:0-5260 GCA_049696055.1 Paracoccaceae bacterium
CTCATAATTGCGTCTGAGGCGAATAGCTTAGTCAACATTTCAGACGTTCTCATCGATGGGGCGCGCCGTCAACAAGCACTCATAGCCGCCAGCCTGCCGCCCCCCCCCTTACCCCTTCGCGCTTAGATAATCCGAGATCGTCTTGGCCATTGCCTCGGAAATCCCTTCCACTGCCGTCAGATCACTGACCCCGGCGCGCGACACCGCCTTTGCACTGCCAAAATGCGCCAACAGCGCCTTTTTGCGGGCGGCACCGACGCCGGGGATATCGTCGAGCGGGGTGGCGGAGACGGCTTTGGCGCGTTTGGCGCGGTGGGCGCCGATGGCCCAGCGGTGGGCCTCATCCCGGAGGCGTTGGACGAAGTAAAGCACGGGGTCGTTCATCCGCAGCGCGAAGGGGCGCTGGCCGGGGCGGTGGAATTCTTCTTTGCCTGCGTCACGGTCAACGCCTTTGGCGACGCCAACCATGGCGATGTCATCGACGCCGAGATCGGACAGGATCGAGGCCACGGCAGAAACCTGACCCACGCCGCCGTCGATCAGCAAAAGGTCGGGCCACAGGTCGGATTTACGGTCGGGGTCTTCTTTCAGCAGACGCTCAAATCGGCGGGTCAGCACCTCTTTCATCATGCCGAAATCGTCGGAATTGGCACCCGCGTCGGATTTGATGTTGAACTTGCGGTACTGGGATTTAAGGAAACCTTCGGCCCCGGCGACAATCATGCCGCCAACGGCGTTGGTGCCGCTGATATGCGAGTTGTCGTAAACCTCGATGCGTTTGGGGGGCGCGTCGAGGGTGAAGGCCTCGGCCAGCAGATCGAGAAGTTTGTTCTGGGTGGCAGATTCGGACATCTTGCGGGCAAGGCTTTCGCGGGCATTGCGGGCGGCGTTTTCCACCAGTTCAACCTTTTCGCCACGCTGGGGGATGCCCATCGTGACTTTGCGCCCTGCCCTTTCGGAAAGCAGAGCGGTGACGAGATCGGGGTTTTCGACCGGGTGCGACAGCAGGATCAGGCGCGGCGGTTCCTTGTCGTCGTAGAATTGGGCAAGGAAAGCCTCCATGATTTCGGGGGCTTCGGCACCGGCACCGGTTTTGGGATAAAAATCGCGGTTGCCCCAGGATTGGTTGGCGCGGATGAAAAACACCTGCACGCAGGCCTGACCCTGATCAAGATGCAGGGCGATCACGTCGGCCTCGGCCACACCGCGCGGGTTGATGCCTTGGGCTGATTGCACTTGGGTCAGGGCCTTGATGCGATCACGCAGGGCAGCGGCGCGTTCAAACTCCATCGCATCTGACGCCTCGGCCATGGATTTGGCGAGGTTGGATTGAACGGTGGTGGTCTTGCCTTCGAGGAATTTGGTCGCGTCGGTGACGAGGGTGGCGTAGTCTTCGGTGGTGATTTTACCCACGCAAGGGGCGGCGCAGCGTTTGATTTGATAAAGCAGACAGGGGCGGGTGCGCGAATCGAACGTACTGTCGGAGCAGGTACGGAGCAGGAAAACACGCTGTAGCTGGTTGAGGGTGCGGTTGACGGCGCCAGCAGAGGCGAAGGGGCCAAAGTAGGCGCCCTTTTCGGATTTCTTGCCACGGTGTTTGGTGATCATCGGGTAGGGATGATCGGTGGGGATCAGGATGTTGGGAAAGGATTTATCGTCACGCAGCAGCACATTGTAGCGGGGTTTGAGCTGTTTGATCAGGTTTTGCTCAAGCAGCAGAGCCTCGGTTTCGGTGCGGGTGGTCAGGAACATCATGGTCGCGGTTTCGGAAATCATCCGCGCGATACGACCGGAGTGACCCGAGGGGCGGGCGTAGTTGGAGACGCGGGCACGCAGGGCACGGGCCTTGCCGACGTAAAGCACTTCGGAGGCCGCGTTGAGCATGCGATAGACGCCGGGCGAGCCGTCAAGGGTTTTCAGATAGGCCTGAATAACCGTGTGGCCGGTTGCCGTTACGTCAATTGTTGGCTCGTCTTGCTGCACCGCAAAGACCTTTCCCAGATGCGCCGATTCCCCCGCTATCGCTGCAATGATACTGCCATGGGGGCAAGAGAAAAGCTGTCCACGGTTTCTGTGGATAACTGCGGGGGAAACATTCGGGAAGCGCGAATTTTTCCTTGTTTCTGGCCCATTTCCATGTGTTGCCTATTTTTTAGGCGTTTTGCTAAGACATTGAAAATATTATGATTATTTTTGACCACTCGGCAAATCCCTGAAAACCCTAGACAATTTGTAACGGCTCTGTGACCGAAGTTCGAAAAGTGGACAAGTCAACGTAGGTGCTACCGGAAAGTCACTCAACTCCAAGTATATCGGCGGTTTTCCAGCTTAGGTGTTGACCTCCATCAACGCAAAGCAGCTGACCAGTGACGGCAAGCGAATCGAGAAAATAGCCAAGGGCGGCGGTGATATCGGAGGGATTTGCGCCGCGCTGCAAAACGGTGTTGGCGCGCTGCCGGGTGAAGTGATCCAGGCTTTGGCGCGCGCCTTGCAAGGTGGGGCCGGGGCCGATGGCGTTGACGCGGATATGCGGGGCGAGGGCTTGGGCGGCGGTCTGGGTCAGCGCCCAGAGGCCCATTTTCGCCAGCGTATAGGTCATGAATTCGGGAGTCAGTTTGCGAACGCGCTGATCAATCATGTTGACGATCAGGCCCGTGGCGATGGGTTCGCCGTTGGGGTCGGTTTCGGCCGGGGGAACCTGGGCCGCGAAGGTTTGCGTCAGCACGAAGGGGGCGCGCAGGTTGGATTCGATGTGGCGATCCCAGCTTTTGCGGGTGGCGGTGGCCAGCGTGTCATATTCAAAGATCGAGGCGTTATTGATCAGCAGCGACAGCGGGCCGCCAAGGGCAAGGGCCGCGCGGGAGACCAAGGTTTGGGTGTCAGCCTCTTGCAGCAGGTCGGCGTGCAGGGCGACGGCTTGCCGCCCCATCGCGTGAATTTCGGCGACGACGGCATCGGCCTCGGGGTGCGAGCCTGCGTAATGCACGGCCACGTCATAGCCGCGCTGGGCAAGATACAGCGCCATGGCGCGACCCAGCCGCTTTGCACCGCCCGTGACCAACGCGCGTGGCATCAATGCACCATGGGCGCGGCAGAGGCCGTGTGGGGGCAGACGCTGCGCAACACGCTAAGGCGGTTTGGCCGCAGGAAGGGCACCATCGACAAAGGTGCCGCAAGAAGTGTCAGATAGAGAAGGTCCATCGCCAAGGTGCTTATCCTTTGCCCGGTGGGGTTTTGCTGCAATCGCAGCCTCCCGATCCGATGATGTATTTGCCGCAGCGATCGCAGGTCTTGGGATGCGTCAGTTTACCCGGTTTTGGCGGAAGCTTGCGGCCTGATCTGGTCGGAAAACGCAACCGGCCAAAGACCGCGAGAGCGACCATGACCACAAGAAACAGGGCAATGACCTTGATCAGCATCTATAACCCGTAGCGGGACCAAAGGGCGCGGTCTTCTACCAGCGCCAGCGCATCACCGAAGGCCTGCGCGCCGAAACGCTGGAAAATGCTGCGCTTTTGGCCATAGGGGACAAGGCGCACTTTGTCGCCATAAAGCGCCTTCATCTGCGGCACGAGGTGGGCGACACCATCAACCAGACCCATCTCGACCGCTTGGCCGCCGACCCAGACATCGGCGTTGAACAGATCGGCGTCGGCCAGTCTTTGGCCACGCCGGGCCTTTACATGGGCAATGAAGGCGGCGTGAATCGGTGCTTGCAGCGCCTTCAGGCGTTCAACATCCGCTGGTTTTTCCGGCAGAAACGGATCGGCGAGCGATTTGGATTTACCCGCCGTATGGACGCGACGCTCGATGCCATAGCGGGCCATGAAATCGGGAAAGCCAAACGAGGCGAAAATGACGCCGATCGAGCCTACGATGGATGAATTGTCGACCCAGATCTTGTCGGCGGCACAGGCAAGCCAATAGCCGCCCGACGCAGCAATATCTTCGACAAAGGCATGAACCGGAATGCCCTTTTCATCGGCAAGGCGACGGATGCGCGCGGCGATCAGGCTGGATTGCACCGCAGAACCGCCGGGAGAATTGATGATCAGCGCCACGGCGGCGGGTTTGCCGCGCGCAAAGGCGCGTTCAATCACCGGGGCGAGGGTTGCATCGTTGAGGCCCGCGCCAAAGCGCCCCCCCGAACCAATAGCCCCGGCAAGCCGGATGATCGCCACGAGGGGCGGTTTTTTCGTAAAGGGGATGCGCCATTTCATGGCAAAGATGTAGACCGTAGGGGGCGCTGGAACAAGGGGCGGCCGTCTGCTTGCTGTGGGATTGCATAGCTGCAAAGGTGCGGGGATGATTGAAAAGCTGGAAATGTTCATTGCTTTGGCCAACGCCCGGCATTTTGGCCGCGCCGCCGAGGCATGCCGGGTGACGCAGCCGACGCTGTCTTCGGCAATCAAGCAGCTGGAGGATCAACTGGGGGTGCAGCTGGTGTTTCGCGGCTCGCGGTTTCAGGGTTTGACGCCGGAGGGGCTGCGGGTGCTGGACTGGGCGCGGCGCATTGTCGGCGATGCGCGGGCGATGCGCGATGAAATGCGCTCGGTGCGGGCGGGCTTGTCGGGGAATCTGCGGCTGGGGGTGATACCGACCGCGCTGCCGATGGTGGCGGATTTAACCGGGCCGTTTACCCAGAAAAACCCGAACGTGCGGGTGACGGTATTGTCACGCACATCGGCCGAAATATTGACCGGGATCGAGCGGTTGGATCTGGATGCCGGGATCACCTATCTGGACAACGAGCCGCTGGGCCGGGTGACGCAGGTGCCGCTATATACCGAGTTTTACCGGTTTTGCTGTGCGCCGGGAACGCCGCTTGCGGGGCGGGGCCAAGTGACTTGGGCCGAACTGGCGGAGGTGCCGCTGTGTTTGCTGACCGGGGATATGCAAAACCGTCGGATTGTGAACCAGCGTTTGGCGGAAGCAGGGATAACGGTTGCGCCCTCGGTCGAGTCGAATTCGACGATTACGTTAATTGCGCATGTGATGTCGGGTCGCTGGGCGTCGGTGTTGCCGAAAAAGCTGGCGGATTTGTTTGCCAGCACGGGTAAGGTTTGTGCTGTGCCGATTGTGGCCCCGGAAGCCGAGCATCTGGTGGGGCTGATTGCGGCCCATCGCGAACCGCATACGCCGATTTTGGCGGCGCTGCTGGATGTTGCGCGGCGGGTCGCGGATGTCGATTGATAGGTTTTGTCTATCACATAACGGGTAATCGATATTGATTTGGCTATCGACTTGCGTAGAACGGCGG
>JBAVTI010000342.1:0-20305 GCA_049696055.1 Paracoccaceae bacterium
GCTCGTATCGTCGCGTAAGCGGAAACGGCGGCAACCACGACTCGCGACGAAGGGTCCAGCTTTCGTAGGTTGGCATCAGTTGGTCCGGGGCATCCAGCGATCCCAGATTAACTTCGATTTCGTCTGCGGTACGTCCGAAAACCGGCGAGCCGCAGCGGGGGCAGAAAAACCGCCCGGCGTAGTCACGTGTTTCGCCCTCGATTGTCACTGCATCTTCAGGGAAGATGGCGGAGGCGTGAAACAGTGCCCCATGATGCTTGCGGCAGTCGAGACAGTGACAAAGGCCAACCCGGTAAGGCCGCCCCGTCGCCACAAAGCGGACGTTGCCGCAACGGCAGCCGCCGGTGAATTGGTCCATGTTGCCTCTCCTGTGCAATCAAGCTTGCGGAAGGTTAGCAACGAACACCACAGGGCGTCCATGAAATCGGGCGTCCATGAAAGATGCGCCGGCCTTTTCGGCGGTCGGCCGCGCTTTTCATCGGTGTGCCTTTGCGGTCATCTGATCCGGGCGCGGCGCGCGATGACGAAGCCCGCAATGAAAGCGGCCATCTGACCCAGCGCCACGGGTTGGGGTATTTCGGGCGTCGGCGGGGCGTCCGGGAATGAGACGGTCAAAAGATCAGCGATCGGGGCTGCCAGAGGCGTGGGTAAGGGGGGATGGCGGCGTTGAAGGCTGCGGTAAAGCAGTCCACCGCCAATTGCCAGCACCAGCAGGGCCGCGCCGATGATGGCGGCCGACCCTGCCGCGCCGACCCTTGGCCACAAGGCCAGATACGCTGCCGCCACGAGGAAGCCCGCGCCGATCACCACAGCCAGGCTGATCCCCAGCAATAGGCAAATCTCGATCACTGCCGCCCGCGCGTTTTGGCGCACGACAGCCGCTGCCAGCGAAAGCCCGTTGGCAAATGCCTTTTTCAACGGCGCGTCAATGCGCCCAGAAGCAAACCCATTCCGGCCGCCAATCCCAGTGCGATGTAAGGGTTTGCTGCCACAGCGTCTTCGACCCGGGCGTCAGCATCATGGCCTTTGCGGCCCATGTAGCGCAGCGCCTCGTTCACGCCATCGGTGACATCTTTTGCCAATGCTTGGCTGCGGTGCGTAGCAGTCGCGTTCATCGAGACGGCCAGTTTCGCCATTTCTTCGCGCAGAGCGGCAAGCTGTTCTACCACGGCATCGTAATCGGCAGTCAGTGCTTGAATGGTCTTGGAGGTGTTTTCGGTAGCCATTTGTTGTTCCATTCCATGTTGTGAGGGCGATATGCGTGCCAGCCGAGCAATCGCGGGCAGTGCAAAATCACCTTGTCTAACCCAACGAAGCATAGCGCCAAAAGTTCCCGGCCCATTGCTGCAGATCAACTTTGGCGATCTGGTTTGCGGGATTTGGCCGATGGCTGCGGTTTGGGCCGCGCACAAGCCCATTGCGCCCAAGGGTCAGAGGCGCCCGGTCAGGACCAGGATCAACAAGATCACCAGCACCAGACCCAGCCCACCGCTGGGGCCATAGCCCCACGAGGCGCTGTGGCCCCAGTTTGGCAAAGCGCCGATCAGCATCAAGACCAGCACGACGATCAGAATTGTATACAGCATCGGGTTACCCTTTGGGTCTGGCCACTTTTGCGGGGCGCATTTTGGAGAGGAAGCACGGCAGGCCCGATCTGGACCTGCCGCAGGGCTTTATTCGTCGAGTCGGATCACAACATTTTCGGCAAAGGCTTCGATCATGGCGTGGTAATAGTCGTCGGTGCTGGCGTTCTGGACGGTGACGTCAACGCCTTCGGCAAAGAACGTCTTCGCCTGCCCGATATTGACCGTCAGGTTGAAGGCCTTGAAGTGAGTGTTGTCGTTGCTGTCGGTGATTTTGACGTCGCCGACCAGCGTGCTGTCGGCAAGCCCCAGTGCGTCCTGGAACGAATTGCTAAGCTCGACTTCCGAGACGTCGATGGTGACTTTTGCGCCTTCGTCAGCGATCCGGTCGGTCAGGCGGGCGGCAACGGCGCTTTGCAGATCGGCGGCAATATTGGCATAGCGCGCCGCCGCTGCAGGGTTGGTAACCGCCGTCAGATCAACCTGAACGTCGATTTCCTTGATCATCATGGTTTCCGCAGAGGCAATTGGCGCAGACAACAGAAAGCCTGCAAACAGCGGGATAAGAAAATTGCGTGACATGGTGTTCTCCGGTGGGTTCCGCCAAGGGCAATGCGCCTGTGGCACTGAAGGCACCCTATGCGCGGCGCAGGGCATTATCGCTAACCTGGATCAGCGTATGGCGAAAAGGCGGTTGGGCGCCCGATGACCGGCGTTGCGGATCAGGTGTCGGGCCCGCCAAACATCCGGCTGTCTTGCGCGATGGTGATTACCCAAAGCATCAGCGGAATGGCGACAAAGCCGCCCAGTGGCCCCCAAAGCCACATCCAGAACACCAAAGACAGGAACACCATCAAGGGGTTGACCGAAAGGGTGCGGCCAACAAGAGCGGGGGTGATGAACTGATTTTCCAGCATGTTCATCACCATGAACGCGGCGGCGGGAAGACCGGCGGCAATGCCATCAAAGGTGACCATGCCGACGACGCCCAAGGCAAGCACCACCAAAGCGGGCCCGATATAGGGAATGAAATTCATCAGCGCCGCCACCATGCCCCACATCACCGCCGACTCGGCACCCAAAGCGGTAAGAGCTGCTGCAAGTGCAGCACCCAGCCCGATGTTGATCATTGATACGGTCAGGAAATAGCGCGCAACGCGTTGTTCTGCCTGCATCAGTTTGCGCGTGTTGGTGACCCTTTCGGTGATCGGGCCGATGCGTTGGGCCAGCCAGGTGTAAATCTCGATCCGGGAAAGTAGAAAGAAGAACAGGGTGCCGGTGAAGATCGCAATTTGCCCGGCAAGCGACGGTGCCAACGACAGCGCATCGGTGACCGTTGGCAACACGATCAGGTTTTCGGCGGCGGGCGCGCTGTTGGGGTCCATGGCGCGGGCGACTTCGTCGGACATCTTGATCAGACTGCGCAGCAGCGTCTGGATTTGCACGATGATCCCGCTCATCTCGGCCCAGATCCGCGGGGCTTGTGCCAGCATATCGGCAATAAGCGGGGTCAGCACCATCACCAGAACCGCCAGCAAGGTCAGGCCCAGCACCAGAGTTGTCAGCGCGCTGATTTGGCGGGGCACACCTTTGCGGTCTAAAAAGTCTGATACCGGCGAAAGAATGATCCCGATGACCAAAGCCAAAGCCAGCGGCGCAAACACCCCCTCGGCCAGCTTTAGCGCGACAAAAACCGCGATGACTGCCAAACAGATCATTGCCCAGCGGGCCCCGGATTCCAGTGTCATCTTGGGTATTGCTCCTATGGCGAACAGAAAGAAGGCCACGCCGTTGGGTTGGGATGGTTCCCAATGCCGACCTGCGCCCCCTTGAAGTGGGATATACGATTTTGCGGAACTTGGTACGATCTTGTGGAACTTTTTGGCGCTGACGGTGTTGAGCCAGTGAGATGCAAGTGCACTCGCTACCCGCAAAGGAGCCGCCATGTTGTATTGGGCCGCCGTATTCTTCGTCATCGCCATTGTCGCCGGGGTGTTCGGCTTTGGTGCCATCGCCTCGGCCTCGGCTGGGGTCGCACAATTCTTGTTCTTTGTGTTTGTGGCGCTGTTCGTCGTTACCTTGGTGATGCAGCTTTTCCGCCGTCAACGCTAACTCTTCCTTCCCTGTCGTCTGTCCCTGACTGCCCCACCAGCGATGGTGGGGCTTTTTTTTATTTGCAATCAGGCGTTAGCGGCCTTCAGTGTTGCGGTCGAGGCAAAGAACATCGCTTGGCTGACGGTAGATCGAACCTGTTCTTCGAGATAGGGCTTGGCGATCAGAAAGGTTGGCTCGGGGCGCGTGCCCGTCAGCAATTGATCGGGAAAAGCGGTGATGAACACCGCCGGGGTGGGCCCCAAACGTGCCAACAGATCGCGCACCGCATCAATGCCCGACGATTTATCCGCCAACTGAATATCGGCCAAGATCAGGTCGGGCCGGTCTTTGGCCCCCAACGCCAGCGCCTCGGCGTAGGTGCGTGCAATGCCGGTCACCCGGTGGCCCATCGCGGTGACGATGCTTTCAATGTCCATTGCAATGAACGCCTCATCTTCGATCACCAGAACCGCGCCGCGTACCGATTTTTCCATCTCGGCCAAGGCGGCTTGCACCAGTCGTGCGGCGGCGGCGGCATCAATTTGCATCACCTGACCGACTTCGTTCAGCGTAAAGCCCTCGATGGTGTGCAAAAGCAGCGCCTCGCGGCTGTCTTTGGTCAACCCTGCCAGATGCACCTGTGCGCGGCGTTCAAGACTATTGGCCCCTTCTTCAACGGTTGACGTGTCCGTATTGGACCAAATCAGGTGAAACGCCCGAAACAACGCGGCGGCGGGGCTGATCGTGGTATCATAGATTGCACTATCGGCAAGAATGGCCCCTAGTGTTGCAGCGGCAAAACGGTCACCGATAGTCTGGTTGCCGGTCAACGCCCGTGCATAGCGCCGCAACCGGGGTAACGTTGCCGTAATCGATGCCGATATGGTCATATCGCTTGGGCCGCCTGACATTCTGTCTCACTTTTCTTTTTTGACTTTCCGGGAACCAAACGCAGCGTTGCACGTTTGGTTCCATGAACAACTAAAAAAATACAGGAACCACGAGCATCAAAATGCCAAAGAAGCCCAAGATTGATAACGAGTTCCGCTCTGGCATATCGCAGCAGATTGATGAAAACCTGCGCCGTATCTATGCAGCCAAACTGGCTGAAGAGATTCCGGATCATCTGCAAGACCTGCTTCGACAACTGCGCGAAAAGGATGCCGCTCCATGACGGCAGCCGATCCACGTGACGCGTTGATTGCACATCTGCCGGCACTGCGGGCCTTTGCGCTTAGTTTGGCGCGCAACGGCACGGCTGCTGACGATCTGGTGCAGGAAACCATCCTGAAGGCGTGGTCGGGGTTTGATCGGTTTCAGCAAGGCACCAACCTGCGGGCGTGGCTTTTCACCATTTTGCGCAACTGTTTCTATACCGAACTGCGCAAACGTCGCCGCGAGGTTTCCGACAGCGACGGGGTATATGCCGCCCGTCTGGTGCAAAAGCCCGATCACGACGGCACGCTTGCGATGCGCGATTTCGAAGTGGCGTTTGAAAAACTGATCGTCGAGCAACGCGAGGCGCTGGCTTTGGTGGGGGCGCTTGGATTTTCGTATGAAGAGGCTGCGGCCACCATTGGCTGCGCGCTTGGCACTGTCAAAAGCCGGGTGAACCGGGGCCGCCAGCGTCTGGCAGAGCTTTTGTTTCTGGCCGAAGGTGCCAGCATTTTGTCAGTGGACGCAGCACAGGTTGCCGCATCGAATGCACAGGCGTCGCTGCATGGATGAGGCCACGGCGCGGTCATCGGCAAGCCGCGTCTTACGCGTGATCCGCAGCATCAACTTTCAATTGTTTGCGCTGTTGACCATTGCCTTGCTGCCGGTCGGCGCGATTTCGGTATCGCAGTCGCTTGGTTTTGCGGACAACGCCCGCCGGTCGGCCGAAACCTTGTTGCTTAGCCTTACCGCCGAAAACGTCGCTGTCGAATACCGGCTGATTGAGGCGGGATTTTCGGCAGCAGATGGATTGGCGATCAAGCTTATCGCCGCGCCGCACCTGTGCGACAAGATCATGGCCGACTTTATTGCCACCCGAGGCCTGTTCAGTTTTGCAGCCCTTAGAAACCCCGAGGGGGCAGTTATCTGCAGTTCGAAAGATACCGATCGGGCGGCGATTGTCGGCAGCGATTTTGCCCGCCTGCGCGACACCCCGCGGCGGTCGGTCGGTCGCATTGCCACTGGACCCTTGCCCAACGATTGGGAGATGGTCACCACCCTGCCCCTGCGTGATCAGGGCACGCTGTTGGGATTCATTTCCATCGCGGTGCCATCATTGCTGGTGGCGCCGATTGAAGCCACCTCCAACCTGCCGCGCCCGAACGAGGCAATTGTGGTGAATGCTGACGGCGTGGTGCTGAGCGCATCCAAAGGTTTGGCGCGCGTGGCAGACCGCATGCCTGCCGCAGCGGTACTGCAAGCTTTGCTGGCGGGGCCAGACAAGGTTTTTCCGGCTTCGGTGCCGTCGGGG
The DNA here is from genome assembly GCA_049696055.1 of Paracoccaceae bacterium. GTDB lineage: Bacteria > Pseudomonadota > Alphaproteobacteria > Rhodobacterales > Rhodobacteraceae > JBAVTI01. The sequence continues at coordinate 6,145 of JBAVTI010000342.1, forward strand.
AAAGACTTTACCTATGCCAAAGTAACACTTATCCCCGGCACGGTTTACGCGATCGGCATTTGGCCCACGGATAATCCGATCACCGGTTCAGGCAATGATATGGTGAATGCCATTCTGTTTCCGCTGCTGATGTGGGGTGCCAGTCTGACGGTGGCGTTGCTTGCCGCCCGCCGCTTGGTCATCGTGCCGATCCGCACGTTGCGCCACAGTATTTCGCGCTTTGCTGCGGGCGAGCGCAGCGTGTCGTTGGCACCGCTGTCCAGCGCGCCGTCGGAAATTCAGGATGTGATCAGCACCTTTAACAAGCTGGGCCAGCAGATTACCGTCAACGAAGCTGCCTTGGTGGTGATTGCCGAGGAAAAGCTGTTGTTGTTGCGCGAGCTGCATCACCGCATCAAGAACACCCTGCAAATGATATCCTCGATCATCAGCATTCAGCGCCGTAAGGCCCAGGCTCCGATCTTGCGCGCCGTACTGCGCAGTCTGCAAGACCGGGTGATGAGCATCGCGCTGATCGACCAAAGCCTGTATCAAGGCGAGGTCTTTTCTGCGGTTCCGGCCAATACCCTGATCCAGTCCATTGCCGACCGGCTGATGTCGATCAACCTGGAACCGAGCAGCAATGTCGAGGTGAAATCAGATCTTGCCGTCGTGCGGCTTGACGTCGATCAGATTGTGCCGTTGTCGTTGTTGGCGAATGAAGCCATTACCAACGCATTGAAATATGTGGGGACTTTGGTCGATGGCCGCAAGCTTGTACAAATCTCGTTGCAAGAGACCGCTGGTTTGGTGCGCTTTGAGGTGGTGAATTCGGTTGCCCCCGATCAGGCCCGCAAACCGCCGCGCGATGACAGCACCGGGCTGGGGATGCCGCTGATCCGGGCGTTTTCCGATCAGTTGCATGCGCGTTGTGAGACCGGTCTGGATGCCGCAGGCGAAATGTTTCGGTTGCTGGTGGAATTTCAGGCCAGCAACGCTGAAATCGTCAGTGCAGACGCGGCCGATGCAGGCACCCTCAATGCAGGCGGGGCCCCGCCTGATCCAGATAGTCCTGATCAAACTCGGCCAGCGACACCAGACTTTCAAAATCGTTGAATTCTACCCGGCCTTTGCGAAAGGTCAAAAGCCCATCCTCGCGCAGGCTGCGCAGCACGCGGTTGACGTGAACCGCACTTAACCCCAGCGCATCCGCCAAAAGGTATTGCGACAACGGGCAGTCAAAACCCGCTTTGGTGCCAAGCCCGACCAGCGTCAGCCGCGCGCCCAATTCCAGCAGCAGATGCGCTGTGCGTTCGACGGCGTTGCGCCGCCCGATGCCGACCAGATGTTCAACCACCATCGCGTCATCGCGCGAGGCGGCCCATAACATTGCGGTCGCCAGTTGCGGATTGCGCACAAACGCCTCCATCAGATCGCTGGCGTTGATCACGGTGGCCTGCACCATGGTCAGAGGTTCGACGCCCTGCCCGGCGGTGCGGCTAAGCATCGAGCGAAACCCCAGAAAATCACCGGGAATTTGAAAATCAACGATCTGCCGACCCCCATCGGGCAGTAGCCGATAGGAACAAGCCCAGCCATCGGCCAACACCTAGGCCGATTGATCCGCCTGCCCTTGCAGCACCATATCGCGGCCGGTGCTGTGGCTTTTGCGCCGGCCATGCAGATTGGCCAGCACCGCCAGATCAGGATCTGACAGCTTGGTGAACGCTTCGAGTTTGCGGGCAAGTGGGCTTTTCGAAATCATCATCTACGCATCTCCAAGGGCGACAATCCCGGTTGTCGCCTGTCACGGAGTCAATGCGTCCGGATCAAAAAGGTTCCCGAAATACTGTGCTGTGAAGGGCGGGGCGTTTCGCCTTGCCCGGCATCACACCGAGGATTTGCCGCGCGAAAACCCACCCCCTTGCGTCCGGCTTGGGACAGGCTATGTTTCTGCTTACCTCGGGGTGCCTTAAGTGGCTGAGATGCGAAAGCGGACCCGTTGAACCTGAACCGGTTAAGACCGGCGGAGGGAAGGTGTATGGAATGATCCATCCCGTCTCCGCCCGTCGCAAATGGAGTGTGAGATGAAATCACCATTGTTTGCTGCGGGTTTCTGCGTTGTGGCCAGCGTGGCTGCAGCGGAAACCCCTGTTTTGCATGTGTTGACCTACGATAGTTTCGTGTCCGAGTGGGGGCCGGGGCCTGCGGTCGAGAAAGCGTTCGAGGCGACCTGTGGCTGTGATGTGCAGTTCACCGGCGCGGGCGATGGGGCTGCCCTGTTGGCGCGGGTGCAACTAGAGGGGGCCGCATCCGAGGCCGATGTTGTGCTGGGGCTGGATACCAGTCTGACGGCGGCAGCGGCGGCGACGGGGCTGTTTGCGCCGCATGGTGTAGTGGCGGCGAACAATCTGCCGGTGGCGTTTGATGACTCGCTGTTCCTGCCCTATGACTGGGGCTGGTTTGCGTTTGTGTATGACAAAACCAAGGTGACGGATGTGCCCGGCAGCTTTGAGGCCTTAGCGGCGTCAAACCTGAAAGTGGTTATTCAGGATCCGCGATCCTCGACCCCGGGTTTGGGTTTGTTGCTGTGGGTGAAGGCGGCTTACGGCGACAGGTCGGCTGATATCTGGGCGGCTTTGGCCGACAATATCGTGACGGTGACACCCGGTTGGTCCGAGGCTTACGGCCTGTTTCTGGCGGGCGAGGCGGATATGGTGCTGAGTTACACCACGTCGCCCGCCTATCACCTGATTGCCGAGACCGATGATACCAAGGCGGCGGCGGCGTTCAGCGAGGGGCATTATTTGCAGGTTGAAGTGGCGGGCAAGTTGGCTGCCACCGATCAGGCTGTGCTGGCAGATCAGTTCCTGACCTTCATGGGGACAGATGCGTTTCAGTCTTTGATGCCGCTGACCAACTGGATGTATCCGGCGGTTACCCCTGCGGCGGGGTTGCCTGCGGGGTATGAGACGCTGATCACGCCTGCAAAATCGCTGTTGATGTCGGCGGATGCGGCACAGGCGGCGCGCGCCCCGGCGTTGGACGAATGGCGCGCGGCGTTGTCGAAATGAAAATGGCGGGCGCGTGGCATCGGGTGCGCGCCCTTGGCTTGGGGGCGGTGGCGGTTGCTGCTGCCCTTTTGGCGTTGACCATGGGCACCTTGGTGCTGGTTTTGATGCAGGCGGGGGGGGCCGGATTGGCGGCTGCCGATTGGGCGGCGGTGCGGTTCACGCTTTGGCAGGCGGCGCTTTCGGCGACAATTTCGGTTGGATTGGCGGTGCCGGTGGCGCGGGCGCTGTTTCGGCGGCGGTTTGCAGGCCGGGGGGCGTTGATTGCGCTGCTTGGCGCGCCGTTCTTGCTGCCGGTGATTGTGGCGGTGTTGGGGCTTTTGGCGGTGTTTGGCCGCGCGGGCGTGGTGAACCGGGGGCTGGAGGCGCTGGGGCTGCCTGCGGTGTCGATTTACGGGCTGCATTGCGTGGTATTGGCGCATGTGTTTTTGAACATGCCGCTGGCGGTGCGGATGATCTTGCAGGGCTGGCAGGCGATTCCGGGCGAGCGGTTTCGGCTGGCCTCGGCATTGGGGTTGGGGCCGGGGGCGGTGTGGCGGCATCTGGAGTGGCCGATGTTGCGCGGTGTGGTGCCGGGGGCGGCGGTGGCGGTGTTCACCATTTGCCTGTCAAGTTTTGCGGTGGCGTTGGTGTTGGGTGGCGGGCCACGGGCAACGACGGTGGAACTGGCGATTTATCAGGCGTTGCGGTTCGAGTTTGATCTGCCGCGCGCGGCATTGTTGGCCGCGGTACAGTTTGGGCTGTGCGGGGCGGCGGTGGCGGCTGCGGGCATGGTGACGGTGCCTGCGGGGTTTGGCGCGGGGGTGGGCCGGAGGGGGTGGGTGTTTGCGCCGGGCGGGTGGCGGCGGGGACTGGATGGCCTGATGATTGCATTGGCGGCAGGGTTCCTGGGGGTGCCGTTGCTGGCGGTAGTGTGGCGTGGCGCGCCGGGGCTGATGGATTTGCCGCACTCGGTTTGGGCAGCGGCGGGGCGGTCGGTGCTGGTGGCGCTGGTGTCTTGCGGGGTGGCGGTCAGCGGCGCGCTGGTGTTGGCATTGGCGGTAGCGCGGGGGCGGCGCGGGTTCGAAGTCGCGGCGATGTTGCCGCTTGCTGCGTCATCCTTGGTGCTGGGGACGGGTTTGTTCTTGGCTGTGCAGGCGTGGGTGAGCCCGGTGCGGGTGGCGCTGCCGGTGACGGTTTTGGTGAATGCGGCGCTGGCGTTGCCATTCGCCTTTCGGATTTTGCTGCCCGAGGCGCGCGGCATGCAGGCGGAATACGGGCAGTTGGCCGAGGCTTTGGGGCTGCGTGGTGTGGCGCGGTTGCGCTGGCTGATCTTGCCACGGTTGCGGCGGCCTTTGGGGTTTGCACTGGGGGTTTGTGCGGCGCTGGCGATGGGCGATCTGGGGGTGATTGCGCTGTTCGCAGCCGAGCAAGGGGCGACCCTGCCGTTGGTGGTGCAGCGGTTGACCGGCGCCTACCGGATGGAGGCGGCGGCAGGGGCGGCGCTGCTGTTGGTGGTGATCAGTTTCGCGTTGTTCTGGCTGTTTGATTGGGGAGGGCGGCGCGGTGCTGAAGCTTGAGAACGTGGTTCTGGCGCAAGAAGGCTTTCGGCTGACGGCGGATTGGGCGGTGATGCCGGGCGCGCGGGTGGCGATTATCGGGCCGTCGGGGGCAGGTAAATCGACCTTGCTGTCGGCGATTGCCGGATTTTTCCCGCCGGTTTCCGGACGGATTTCGTGGGATGGCGTCGATTTGGGGCCGATGGCACCGGGGGATCGGCCGATCAGCATGTTGTTTCAGGATCAAAACCTGTTTCCGCATCTGACGCTGGCGCAGAACTTGGGGCTGGGGATCGCGCCTAACCTGGCGCTTGGTGCGCAGGATCATGAGCGGATTGAAGCGGCGCTTACGCGGGTGAGTCTGAACGGCATGGGTGCGCGCAAGCCGGGGCAATTGTCGGGTGGGCAGCAAAGCCGGGCGGCCTTGGCGCGGGCTTTGCTGCGGGCGCGGCCGATATTGCTGCTGGACGAGCCGTTTGCGGCGCTGGGGCCGGCGCTAAAGGCGGAAATGCTGGATCTGGTGGCAGAGGTGGCAGCCGAGAATGGGGCGTTGGTGTTGATGGTGACGCATGACCCCGATGACGCGCGGCGGTTTGCCGGGCTGACGGTGTTGGTGGCCGAAGGGCAGGCGACAGCGCCGATCGAGACGACGGCACTGTTTGCCAACCCGCCGAGTGCGTTGAAAGAATACCTCGGGCAATAAAAAACCCCGCCGGAGCGGGGCTTTTCAACAGCTGATCCGGATCTGGATCAGGCGTGTTTCTTTTTGCCTTTGACGTCTGACCAGATTTTCTTGTTGGTCAGATACAGCAGCACCGACAGCAGCGACAGGAACAGCACGGCGATAAAACCTGTGTGTTTGCGCGCCATCATCTTTGGTTCAGCGGTCCACATCAGGAACGCAGCGGCATCTTCGGCCATGTGCTTGACCGTGGTTGGGTGGCCATCGGCATAAGTCACCTGATCGTCCGACAATGGCGGCGGCATCGCGATCCAGCTGCCCGGAACGGTGGATACGCCGTGTTCGTCTTTGCACTGTTCAGGAATACCACCCGCCGCGAAGGCCGCGTTGTAATACCCTGGAAAGTCCTCGGGCGCGCAGGCGGGCGTCTCGTGGTAGCCGTTCAGGATCGACACGATGTATTCCGGTCCGCCAATGCCGTTGAACAACTGGCTGATGCCGGTGCCGTAGGGGCCGTGAAACCCGGCGCGGGCTTTGGCCATCAGCGACAGGTCGGGGCCCATGCCATCGCCCAAACGGATCGGGAACTTATCGGTCCATTCCCGCGGGCGTTCGGTGCCATCAGCCAACACGACCGAATCAAGCGTGGCCGCGTAGGCGCGCACCTGATCGGCGGGCAATTGTGGCCCGCCTTCATCGGCGAGCGCGCGGATGGCGACTTGTTTCATGCCGTGGCAGCCCGAGCAAACCTCGGTAAAGACTTGAAGGCCGCGTTGCAGCTGGTTCTTGTCAAAGGTGCCAAACGGGCCTTCAAAGCTGAAGGCCACGTCTTCCATATGGCCGCCGCCTTCGGCCAGTGCAGCGCCTGCCGTCAGAACGAGGGCAGAAACGGCGCTGATTGCGATTTTGCGAAACATCTCAGTCAGTTCCTTCTCTATCACTCGGCCGGAGTGGCGTAGTGGGACTTGAAGTCTTCTTCAATCGTTGCGGGCTGCGGCAGCGGCTTTTCGATGACACCCAGCAGCGGCAGGATGATCAGGAAATAGCCGAACCAATAGGCCGAGGCGATCAGCGAGATATAGGGGTAAATGCCGGTTGTCGGCATTGCGCCCACCCACATCAACACCATGAAATCCACGCAAAGCAGCGCGAACCACCATTTGAACATCGGGCGGTATTTGCCCGACCGCACCGACGACGTATCCAGCCACGGTGCCAGCGCCATCACGGCGATAGAGCCGAACATCGCCAGCACACCAAAGAATTTGGCGTCGACGATGCCGAACGACAGGAAGTTCACCAGTTGCACCACCCAAACGTCGGCGGTGAAAGCGCGCAGGATGGCGTAGAACGGCAGGAAGTACCATTCCGGCACGATATGCACGGGCGTCACCAGCGGGTTGGCTTCGGTATAGTTGTCAGGGTGACCAAGGTAGTTGGGCATAAATCCAACCACGGCAAAGAACACCACCATGATCACGGCCAGCGCGAACAGGTCTTTCATCACGAAATAGGGCCAGAACGGCAGGGTGTCTTTCTGAGCGGCTTCTTTCGAGTCGCGGCGCACTTCGACCCCGGTGGGGTTGTTGTTGCCGGTGGTGTGGAAGGCCCAGATGTGAACGGCCACAAGCGCGGCAATCACGAAGGGCAGCAGGTAGTGCAGGCTGAAAAAGCGGTTCAGCGTGGCATTATCGACGGCAGGGCCGCCAAGCAGCCATTGCTGGATGGTCTCGCCCACGCCGGGAATGGCACCAAACAGGCCGGTGATCACCGTGGCACCCCAGAACGACATCTGGCCCCAGGGCAGAACGTAGCCCATGAACGCCGTCGCCATCATCGCAAGATAGATCAGCATGCCGATGATCCACGTTACTTCGCGCGGGGCTTTGTAGCTGCCGTAATACAGGCCGCGGAAGATGTGCAGATAGACCGCGATAAAGAACAGCGACCCGCCGTTGGCATGCAGGTAGCGCAGCATGTAGCCGCCGTTCACATCACGCATGATGTGTTCGACCGATGCAAAGGCCATGTCGACATGCGCAGTATAGTGCATCGCCAGCACAATGCCGGTCACTATCTGCATCACAAGGCAGAATGTCAGCACGATGCCCCAGATCCACATCCAGTTCAGGTTCTTGGGCGTGGGGATCATCAGCGTATCGTAAAGCAACCCGACGATGGGCAAACGCTTGTGAAGCCACGTTTGTGCGCCCGGTGCGGGTTCGTAATGGTCGTGCGGAATACCAGCCATTTTGTGTTCTCCCTCAGCCCAGCAAGATCGTGGTTGCGTCAGTAAACTGCGTCATCGGAATGTCGAGGTTGCGCGGCGCAGGGCCTTTGCGGATCCGGCCAGCGGTATCGTAGTGCGACCCGTGGCAGGGGCAGAACCAGCCACCGAAATCACCCGCAGCGTTGCCAATCGGCACGCAGCCCAAATGGGTGCAAACGCCGATCATCACCAGCCATTCGCCGGCTTCATCCATCGTGCGGTTGGCATCCGACGCATCGGCACCCGGTTTATTCAGGTTCTCGGCGGTCTGGTCGATCAACTCTTCAAGTTTGACCGCGCGGCCAGCCTCGATTTCCTCAGGCGTGCGCCGGCGGATGAACACCGGCTTGCCGCGCCATTTGATGGTCAGCTGAGTGCCGACCTCGACGCCCGCGACATCGACATAAATGGATGACATCGCGGCCACATCAGCCGACGGATTCATCTGATTGACCAAGGGCCAAACGGCTGCGCCCGTGGCGACAGCCCCGGCACCAGCCGTGGCGTAATACAGGAAATCCCTGCGGTTACCTGCGTGATCGTCTGCGTGGGACACGAGAACTTCTCCCTATCAGGGGTCGCGGCGTGCGACCCATGCGATATTGCGGCCCCGGTTGCCCGGAGCCTTGCCCGGCGGGTTTTAGCCAACCTATCCCCTGCCGTCCAGCGGTCAAAGGCGCGCAGGGGCGCGGAAAACCATTCGATTGCGGCCAAGACACGGTCCGATGCAGCGGGTGACACTAAATTGTCGCATAAGGTTGATCCCGGTTTCATCGTTTGGCACCAAATTGAGCGCCGGTCTTGGAGGGTGGGCGATGTTGGCGCGGGTATTGCGGGGAATCGGCAGGGCGCAGCTGGTGTTGCTGGCATTGGCGCTTTGTGTCGCGTTATGTGAGCCGCAATCACGGCGATACGGCGACCGTTTGCAAATCGCCTTGCCGATGATCGCTTGGGGCTGTTCGGCGCTAAACCGTAGCGGATCGGAATTCGCGGCGCGGTTTGCGGGCATGTTTATCGTGGCGCATGGATCAAAACGCCTGTTGGGCGACGCCTCTATCAACATCCGGCCTTCGGGCAGCGGCCATGGCTTTCCGTCAGCCCACACGGCGGCGGCGGCTTTGGGGGCAAGCTCGATCGTGCATGATTGCCTGCTGGGTCATCCGGGCGTCAAGGCAGTGGTGGTGATTGCCGCGGCCTATGTTGGCGGATCGCGGATCGAGGCGAATGCCCATGATATCTGGCAGGTGCTTGCCGGTGGTCTTTTGGGCTGGGGGGCGGACCGGGTATTGCGGTTGAACCGATTGCAGCGGGCGCGGATGGGCGTCTTTGCCGCAAGGGTGGGTAGACGGGTGCGAACCGCAGGGAGTGCGATTTTCGGTCTTGGTGCAAGGCCGGTGCGGGCGGTGCGCTGCGAAATAGCGGTTACCGCGCAGGGGGGTGCGCAACCCGCGTGTCAGGCCGGTGGGGGCTGGGTGGCCTGCATTGACGGGCGGGCCGCAAACGCCGCCTCCCATGCGGCAAGGTGCGGTCTGCCGCTGCGCCAGTTGCGGGCGGAATGGCGGTAGTCGACATAGGCCAACGCGCAGGCAACCGCGATTTGCCCCATATCCAGTGGGCCCTTCAGGTGGTCGATCCAGCGGCTTTCCATCGCATCCAGCGCGCGGTCGATCTTGGCCCATTGCCCCTCGATCCATTCGGGAAAGCGTTTGTCCTCGGGGCGGATCCGGGTTTCATAGACCATCAGAATACCGGCATCGACGATGCCATCGCCAGTGGCCTCCAGCGTCAGGGTTTCCCACAGGCGCGGGGCGGCGGGGTATAGTTTATTGCCCGCCAGAGTGTCGAGATAGCGGCAGATTACCCGGCTGTCATAAAGCGCGGTGCCATCGTCGCGTTCCAGCACCGGGATCTTGCCCAAGGGGTTTTGATCGACCGGCATGGATCCGGGATCGACCGGGGTGCCGGTGGCTGCAATCAGCGCAACCCGGTCCAGCATGCCGGTTTCATGCAGCAAGACCACACATTTGCGGGCGAAAGGCGAGGTCGGCGAGGTATAGAGGCGCATCGGGTTTTCCTAAAACTTGCGGATACGGAAACGGGCAAGCAGGCCCGCGTCAATCTCGATCCCACGCGCGCCCCACCGCAACGTGCGTTTCATGCGGGCAGCGGCGTTGGTTTGACTGTCGGTTTCGGTGTTGCGATCCGCGGGGCGGTGTAGGGCGATGCCTTCGTTCAGATCGTCCAGCGCATCTTCGGCGCGCTGATCGGTGCGCCCGGTTTGCAGGCTGTGGCCGACCACGCGCTTTACCGCCCAACCGGCAGCTGCAACCGCACCAAGGCGGAGGGCAAAAGGAATAAGCGGGGCAAGGGGCAGGGGCATGGCATCCTCCGACGTTGGCTACGTCAAACCTAGGGCCGGGGTCGCCTTGTGTAAACCGAAACCGAACGCGGGTTAGTCCTTGGTGATCAGATCGGCGGCCATCAGATCGGCAAGGGTTGCGGTCTCTTGGCCGATGCCTGCCGCCCGGATGCCACCAATGGCCCCGGCGCGCTGTTCGGCAGTTTTGTTTTGATTAAGCTTGAAGGTGCTTTCCACGGATGAAATCTGTAGCCGAAACGGCAGGATCATCCGCATCATCCGATCCATCGCACCCTCTGACATCTTGCCAGAGGTCCAGGGTTTCTTGGGCGCAAGGCGCTGCTCAAACTGCGCCGACAGCCGGTCAAGGTGGGCGTGCAGCATATCCTGGGGCAAGGGCGCAAGCGTGCCGCGCAGGTGGATGGCCACATAATTAAAGGTGGGAACCTGATCCTCGCCGCCATACCAATCGGGCGACACATAGGCATCAGGGCCAGATACCACCAGCACCGCTTGCTGCGGCAACGCCGCGCGGGCGATGGGGTTGGGCCGGGCCAGATGCAGCAGGGCATGGCTGGCGTCGGCGGCAAGCTCGAACGGGATATGCGATACCAGCGGCCCATCGGCACCATTCAGGCACAGCATGCCGAAACTGCGGGCGCGGGCCACAGCAATGGCCTCGGCTTGGGATGTTTGACGAAAGGCCGGGTTGGTGTGCATGGCAACTTTGGCTATCAGAGGTGTTCAACTGGCGCTGAAATGACAAAAGCCGCCAAAGGTTTCCCCCGGCGGCCTTAGTTTTGCTGATAAACGCCGATCAACCCTGACGGGCCTTGAAGCGTTTTTGCGTCTTGTTGATCACATAGACGCGGCCTTTACGGCGCACGACCTGACAATCGCGATGACGCGTCTTCAGCGAGCGGAGCGAGTTCGCAACCTTCATCGTACTTCTCCTTCTTCGCGGCGCGCGTGCGCCTTGAAAACAACGTGCCCCCAAGGGGGCGGTGAATGGTGGGGGGTACCAGGATCGAACTGGTGGCCACTACGATGTCAACGTAGTGCTCTACCGCTGAGCTAACCCCCCACGAAACCTAAACGAACCACCCTGCCCAAATGAAAGGGACGCGGGCGGAACCGCGTCGATGGCTGGGTCTATAAATAGAGTCGGCGCAACGTTCAAGGGGGTATCGGCACGCGGAAAAATGCCGTTATATCCAAGATACAAGGAGCGGCGATGATATCCTCAGCCTTTACCCTGATCCGCCCCGAGCGGCATGAGACCTGTGTAATCTTTTCCTCGCCGCACAGTGGCCGCGAGTATCCGGTGGCGTTTCTGGAGGCAAGCCCGCTTGATCCGCTGACAATCCGGTCTTCGGAAGATGCTTTTGTGGATCAATTGTTTAGGGCTGCACCGGGGGTGGGCGCGCCGTTGCTTGCCGCACGCATGCCACGGGCGTTCATCGACCTGAACCGCGCCAGTGACGAGCTTGATCCGGCAGTGATTGAAGGGGTGGCGCGGGCACCGCACAACCCGCGTGTCAGTTCCGGCCTGGGGGTGATTCCCCGTGTTGTGGCGAATGGTCGGCCGATTTACCGGGGCAAAATTGCGCTGACCGAGGCCGAGGCGCGGATTGCGACGGTGTGGCAGCCCTATCACGCCGCGTTGCGCGACCTGATCGAGGAAAGCCATGCTGCCTTTGGCGAGGCAGTATTGATCGACTGTCATTCGATGCCGCATGAGGCGATCGAGGCGCATGCCCGGCCCGGCCACCCCCGGCCCGATGTTGTGCTTGGCGACCGCTTTGGCGCCGCTGCAGGGCGGGATGTGGTCGAACGGATCGAGGCCGCCTTTGCGGGGGCCGGGTTGCGGGTAGTGCGCAACGCGCCGTTTGCCGGGGCCTTTATTGCGCAGCACTATGGCCGCCCATCCCGCCGCCAACATGTGGTGCAGATCGAGATCGACCGGGCGCTGTACATGGATGAGTCGCGCGTAGAGCCGCGTGCCGACTTTGCCGTTTTCCAGGCTTTGATGGCCACCGTGGTAGCCGACATTGCCGCAATAGGGCTGCGGCAAATGCCGTTGGCGGCGGAATAGGCGCGGTCAGCGCAGATCTGTCATCCATTTCGACAGACTCGTCTTCAGCTTGTCGGATTTGTCGGCGAAATCCCCGTCCAGTAGCGACGATGCCTTGGCTGCGTTGCCCGTCGTTGCCTGCCGTAACACCTCGCCCGCGCAGGTGTGAAAATCTGCGTGCAGGCGACGAACTTCCTTATAAGGTAAGCCGGTGCGCACATTGGCATCAACGTCGGGGCTGTAAAGCCAACGTCCGAAATCACAGCGATTGTCGCAAGCAGCAATGTCGGGGGTGATATCGCCCCGGCCAGAAGTGATGGCCGTCTTGAGGCGCAGTTTCCAAGTGCCGTGGGCGCCAATTGCAGCGCGGATGGCAGAGCGAAGGTCAGTTTCGGACATGTGTTCCTCGGCAAAATTGATGATATGTCCAGCTATGATTGCAGATATGAAAGTCTTGTTAATCCGCCTGTTTTTTCATCGCAGGGCACGCCCTTTGATGATCGCATCTTTGCCAAATTTAGCTCGAATGCTGTCAGTCGCGCGTTCGGCGACGCCGCGCTTAGTGGCGTTGGGGTCAAGCAAATCGCCAGAAAGGTCCGCCTCGGTTCCCGGTGCAAGGTCGGAAATGCCGACGCCAATAAGCCGTAAGGGGCCCACGTCATGCAGGGCATCCAGCAGCGCGCGGGCTTCGCGGTAGATGCGGTCGGCGGTCTGGGCCGGGGCGGGTAATGAATGGCGGCGCGTGATCGCCGTGAAATCGGCGCGTTTAAGTTTCAGCGTGATGGTGCGGCCTGACAGATCCTTGGCCTTGGCGCGATCGGCGACCTGTTCAGACAGACGCCACAGGTGGCCATCAAGAATGTCAGGATTTTTTGTATCTTCGTTGAAGGTGGTTTCCTTCGAGATCGACTTCAGTTTTTCATCACGCTGAACCGGGCGGGTGTCTTGGCCCCTTGCGAGGTGCCAGAGGCGGTCTCCCATTTGGCCAAAGCGGGCGGTGAGGTCGGTTTGGTCCCATCTGAGCAGGTCTTTGATGGTGCGGATGCCGGCCTTTTCCAGCGCGGTCTGAGTGGCGGTGCCGACACCCCAGATGATGCGGGTGGGTTTGGACTGCAGGAAAGTTTGGGTCTCTGCGCGACCGATAATCGAGAAGCCGCGGGGTTTGTCGAGGTCGGAGGCGATCTTGGCGAGGAATTTGTTGTGCGAAAGGCCGATGGAGCCGGTGATGCCGATCTGGGTTTCCATGTCGCGGACCAGGCGGGCGAGGAGGGTGGCGGGGGGGTGGCCGTGGAGGCGCTGGGTTCCGGTGAGGTCGAGGAAGGCCTCGTCGAGCGAGAGTGGTTCGATGGCGGGGGTCAGGGTTTCCATCATGGACCGGATCTGGCGGGAAACGTCGGCGTAGACGGTCATACGGGGTTTCACGACGATGGCGGTGGGGCAGAGTTTGAGGGCCTGAAACATCGGCATGGCCGAGCGGACGCCGGAGATGCGGGCGATATAACAGCAGGTTGAGACGACGCCGCGGGTGCCGCCGCCTACGATTACGGGGTGATCGCGCAGGGATGGGTTGTCGCGTTTCTCGACGCTGGCATAGAAAGCGTCGCAATCCATGTGGGCGATGGTGAGGAGGTTGAGTTCGGGGTGGGAGAGGATGCGGGGGGAATGACAGGCCGGACACCTGGTTCCGCTGTCGAATTCATGGAGGCAATCGCGGCAAAGGGTGGGCATTTGGGGAGTATAGAGTCCGCATCAGATTCGGGGTAGGTGTGTTATGGGGGTTATAACACGCGTGTTATGAGGGGTAAGGTGTTGGTTTTGTTATATTTACCGTTTTTTGTTAAGGATTTTGTAAGGGTTTAACACGCCCGGAAAATGGTCCGGGGGACCATTTTCAGTGTTAAACGGGCCGGGCCACCGCACGGGCCGGGGCAGGGTTGCAGCACGCAGGGATTTTCTTTCAGGGGGATGTGAGGCGTTGGTAAAGCTCGCCCACGCCCCACGCGATCAGGATGGCGGGGAAAAACCAATCGGAACCGGAAGGTAGCCAACCAAAGCGCTCGGCGAGAAGGACAGCGCCGGCAAGCACGAGGAAAAGGCCAAAGCCAATGCCTTTGCGAGCGTTTGGCGGGGATTGGTTTTGCGGATTATTGCGGTTTGACTGACCGTATTGAGGGTCTGGTGCTTCGGGC
>JBAVTI010000343.1:0-7694 GCA_049696055.1 Paracoccaceae bacterium
TCGCGGCCCGAACATGTGATGACGGCGCTGCCACGGGCGTTTCGGATGATGACCGATCCCGCGAATTGCGGACCTGCGACACTGGCGTTTTGTCAGGATGTGCAGGCGGAAGCCTTTGATTATCCGGTTCGTTTCTTTGAGCCAAAGGTCTGGTATGTCCGTCGCCCCGAACCCGACCTACGCGAACTGGCCGAAGTGGTGGCGGCTATTCGGGCGGCGAAGAAGCCGGTGATCGTTTCGGGGGGTGGGGTTTTATATTCCGGGGCGGAAGCCGTACTGGCCGAGTTTGCGGCAGTGCATCAGATACCCGTGGTGGAAACCCAAGCCGGGAAGGGTGCGATCGATTGGAAAAACCCGCTGAATTTTGGCTCGCCGGGGGTGACGGGCTCTGCGTCAGCCAACGCAATTTGCGAGGCGGCGGATTTGATTATCGGGGTTGGTACGCGGTTTCAGGATTTCACCACCGGGTCGTGGTCGCTGTTCAAGAACCCGAACCGGCGACTGATCTCGATCAACCTGGCGGCGTTCGATGCGGCCAAACACAATGCGATCAGCATGGTTTCCGACGCGAAGATCGCCATGGAACATATTGGTTTGGCTTTGAAATCTCAGAAATTTGCAGCACCGGACTTTGGCCTGCGCGATGCGTGGTTCAAGGCAACGGCCGGGGTGAAGGCCGCGCCCAAGGTGGCGGGCCTGCCGACGGACGCACAGGTAATCGGTGCTGTGCAGCGGGTGGCGGACGACAACACGATTGTGATGTGTGCTGCGGGCACGATGCCGGGGGCGTTGCAGGTTTTGTGGGATGCGGCACCGGGCGGCTATCACATGGAGTATGGCTATAGCTGCATGGGCTATGAAGTGGCCGGCGCTTTGGGGATTGCGATGGCGCGACCCGAGGCGGAAGTGATCTGCTTTGTCGGCGATGGCAGCTATATGATGGCGAACTCGGAACTGGCGTCGGCGGTGATGCTGGGGGTGCCGTTTACCATCGTGCTGACGGATAACCGCGGTTATGGCTGCATCAACCGGCTGCAAATCGGCTGTGGCGGTGCACCGTTCAACAACATGTACGCCGATAGCCGAATCGTGAACGCGCCGACGATAGACTTCGTGGCCCACGCCGGTTCAATGGGCGCGCATTCGGAAAAGGTGGCGGATATTGCCGGGCTTGAGGCTGCGATCAAAGCCGCGCGGGGGCGCAAGATCCCCTCCGTGATCGTGATCGACACTGATGCGGCACCTGGAACCGGGGTTGGCGGCTATTGGTGGGATGTGGCGGTGCCTGCAGTATCGGCGCGCGCAAACAATGCGCCCACCCGCGCGAATTACGAAGAAAAGACGAAACATCAACGGTCTATAGACTGAAGTTAAGGTGAAATGATGATCCTCTACGGCACAAACCCCATCGCATGGTCGAATGACGACGATCAAACCCTTGGCGCGCATATCAGTCTGGAGCAATGCTTGGATGAATGCGCGAAGATCGGCTTTGATGGCATTGAAAAGGGGCATAAATTCCCTACGACTGTCGCGGGCCTGAAAGCGGTTCTAGAGCCGCGCGGGCTGCGGTTTGTGTCTGGCTGGCACTCGACCAACCTGTTGGTGAATGACATCGAGACCGAAAAGGCCGCGATGCAACCGTTTCTCGACATCCTGAAAGGGATGGGCTGTTCGGTGATCATCGTGTGCGAAACCTCGAACGCCATTCACGGTGCCGACGATACCCCGGTGAACAACAGACCGGTTCTGGCGGCGGAGGCTTGGGTAGATTTTGGCAAGGGCATCGAGGCGCTGGCGCAGTTTGCGGCGGCGCAGGGGATTACCTTGGTTTACCATCACCACATGGGCACCATTGTCGAATCCGAGGCCGAGATTGACCGCTTTATGGCAGTGACCGGGCCTGCGACGCATCTGTTGCTGGACACCGGGCATTGCTACTTTGGCGGTGGCAACCCCGAGCGGCTGGCGCAAAAACATATGGCCCGGGTGCGGCATATCCATTGCAAAAACGTGCGCCCGGCGATCATGAACGACGTGCGCGCGCAGAATCTGAGCTTTCTTGAGGGCGTGCGGCGCGGCGTGTTTACCGTTCCGGGCGATACAGAAGGCTGCGTGGATTTCGGGCCAGTGCTGAAAATCGCCGCCGGGCATGGCTATGACGGCTGGTTGGTGATTGAGGCCGAGCAAGACCCGTCGGTGCGAATTCCGATGGAATACCAAAGCCTTGGACTGAAAAGTTTGCGCGCTTTTGCCAGGCAAGCTGGGCTGGATAAGGCCTGATTTCAAGCGTGAATTCAAAGGAGCCGGGGCCGTTTCCGGATGCCTTGGGATATTCAGAAACCGAAGAAGGGTTAAGGCATCATGGCCGATCTGTTGGTGAAACCAAAGGGCGTGCGCGGCAAAGTGCATGATGTGACGCCTGCGTCGGCGGGTTGGGGCTATGTTGGTTTTGGCCTGTATCGGCTTGAACCGGGTGATAGCGTCGCCGAAGTGACGGGGGACCGTGAGGTTATTTTGGTGCTGGTTGAGGGTAAGGCGCATCTGCAAGGGGCGGGCCAGGATTTTGGCGTGATGGGCGACCGGATGGATGTGTTTGAGAAGACACCTCCCCATTGCCTTTATATTCCGAATGGCAGCAACTGGTCGGCGGTGGCCACCACGCCGTGTACTCTGGCGGTTTGCACGGCCCCTGGCATGGGCGGCCATCCGGCGCAAAAGCTTGGGCCAGCGGGCATTACACTGACCCAGCGCGGTCAGGGGGCAAACACACGGTTCATCAATAACATCGCCATGGAAGGCCTTGATGTTGCTGACAGTTTGCTGGTGACCGAGGTGTTTACGCCAGCTGGAAATTGGTCGTCTTACCCCAGTCACCGCCATGACGAAGACGACTTTCCCAACATGACCTACCTTGAGGAAAGCTATTACCACCGACTGAACCCGGCGCAGGGCTTTGGCATTCAGCGGGTCTATACCGAAGACGGCAGTCTTAATGAAACCATGGCTGTGGCCAACCATGATGTGGTCTTGGTGCCAAAGGGCCACCATCCGTGCGGCGCGCCTTATGGCTATGAGATGTATTATCTAAACGTGATGGCGGGGCCGATCCGCAAATGGCGTTTCAAGAATGACCCGGCGCACGACTGGATTTTTCAGCGCGACAATCCTGCGTGATGAAATAGGTTGCGCGCGCCACCCCCAAGACGCATAGCGCGAGCGCGCAGCAGGCTATTCTTGTGGCAATTCCATCAGCTTGATGACCACGCCGGGCGCATAGCCGCGAAGTTCGGCCTCGACCATGGCGCGGTTGGGCAGCGGTGGCGCGAAAACGCAAATCGAACCGCTGTACCCAAGCAAAATCAACCGCTGAATTGCCTGGATCGCGTCAAATGCGGGGGAAAGCAGCGGCAGAATCACACATTCGGGACGCACGCGCGCCAAAAGTTCGGCATTAAGCATGGCAAAACGCGCTATCACCACCGAAGGTCGCGGTATCAGCTTTTCGATAAGCGACAGCGGATCATTGACGTCGATCACCAGAACCGTTCCCGGCATCTTTGCGTCGGTATCCAAGGAATTCGACCCGGCCACTTAAGGTGAACCGATGGGCGGAAGGTTGGCGTGCGGGCCTGGGGTGTAAGACGTCATAATGGGATGCCCGTGGAGATGCCAATGTTACATTCTACGCGAGTGAGATACACGGTTTACACGTCTTACGCTATTTGTCCGACACGCGACGTGCAAGCCAGAAATTCTTCAAAAGAGAATTTCTGATGAACCGATTTTGCCGCAAAAACGATTGAACTGCCAGTTGGGTTAGAGACGGGCGATGCGTTCGGTCAGAAGGGCGTAGAACCCATCTGCGTCGATACTGCCAATAAACAGGGCATTTGGTGCGCGGTTGGTGACGCCCCACCAATCGGCGACGGTCATTCCCAAAGTCAGGTTGCTTTGGGTTTCAATTTCGACATTGATATGCCGTCCGGCGAATAATTCCGGGGCGATAAGATAGGCGATGACGCAAGGATCATGCAGCGGCGCGCCTTCAGAGCCGTATTTGGACATATCGAAGCGTTCAAAGAAATCGGTCCATTCGGCAACCATGCGGCCCGGTTCAGTGCCCATAGCGCGAAATGCCTCTATCCGGGCGCGGTTGGTCAGGGCTTTGTGGGTGACATCCAGCGGCATAACAACAAGCGGAATTCCAGATTTAAACACGATTTCAGCGGCTTCCGGATCGACATAAATGTTGAATTCTGCGGCAGGGGTGATGTTTCCGACCTCAAAATACGCGCCACCCATCAGCACGATCTGCTGGACGCGGGCGATGATATCGGGGGCGCGCAAGAAGGCTGTGGCGATATTGGTCAGGGGCCCAAGCGGGCAAAGCGTGATGGTATGGGCAGGCTCGCGGCGCAAGGTGTCGATGATGAAATCAACGGCGTGTTCGGGCTGCAAAGCCATGGTTGGATCGGCAAGTTGTGGGCCATCAAGCCCGGTTTTGCCATGCACATGTTCGGCCGTTACAAGTTTACGCTTCAGAGGCGCATCGCAGCCCGCATAGACCTTTGCATGAGGTTTGCCTGCCAACTCACAGATAATGCGCGCATTTTTTTGGGTAAGGGGCAGGGGCACATTGCCTGCAACGGCGGTGATGCCAAGCACTGTCAGATCTTCGGGGCTGGCCAGCGCAAGCAAGATCGCCACGGCGTCGTCTTGGCCGGGATCGGTGTCGATGATGATCTTGCGCGGGTTGGTCATGGTGGCCTCCTGAATTCCGGGGTCAGAAAAGCGCATGGGGCAGGGTTTGTCCATCCGGTAAAATGCGTGTGAAAAAGGGGGGCCAGTGCCCCCCCCAGTTCCGGTTGATCTCGTGTAATTCAGACGTCGAAGTTGATCTCTTCCATCACCTTCAGCGCCTCGGCGCGGTGGCTGGCGACATCGGCCAAGGGCAGGGCGTCGGGGATGAAAGTACCCCAGCTTTCAACCAAAGCCGAACGTTTAGCGCCGGGTTTCACCGGAAATTCGGCGTTGGTTTCGGCATAGATCGCTTGGGCGGCATCCGACGACAGCCACTCCATCAGCTTTAGCGCGGCGTCACGGTTCGGCGCGGCCTTGGTCATCGCCACGCCGGAGATATTCATATGGGTGCCACCGTCGGTAAAGGTGGGAAACACGATGCGAACGCTGTCGGCCCATTCCTTTTGTTCAGGATCGGCAAGCATTTCACCCATATAATAGGTGTTGCCAAGCGAGATATCGCACTCGCCCGCCCAGATCGCCTTTACCTGATCGCGGTCACCGCCATCGGGTTTCTTGGCGAGGTTGGCCTTCAGGCCGGTCGCCCAGGCTTTGGCAGCATCAGCGCCATCATGAGCAATCACCGCCCCCAATAGGGCGACGTTATAGTCATGGGTGCCAGAACGGGTGCAGATGCGACCCTGCCATTTCGGGTCGGCAAGATCTTCGTAGGTGGTTACCTCGCCGTCTTTGACGCGGTCACGGCTGGCGTAAACGATGCGGGCGCGGCTGGTCAGGCCAAACCATTGGTTGCCTGCATCGCGGAATTCGGCGGGGATATTGGCGGTCAGCACGTCAGATTGCACGGCTTGGGTGACGCCCGCATCAACAACCTGCATCAGGCGGGCGATATCGACAGTCAGCACGAGGTCAGCGGGCGAGCGGTCGCCCTCGGCTTGCAGGCGTTCGACCATGCCTTTGTCAACGAAAGCCACATTGACCGTGGTGCCCGTTTCGGCGGTGAAGGCATCAAGCAGCGGCTGGATCAGTTCCGGCTGGCGATGTGAATAAATGTTCACCTCATCGGCAAAGACGGGCAGGGCGGTGGAACACAGGGCGAGGGCGAGCAGGGGGAAACGCATTGTTGACCTCTTTTGTCAGGTTTGATGCTGGGGTTTTGGCTGAGTTTTTCGGATCGGTCAATACCTGAGTGAAGTAGTCGGAATAAAAACGCCTCCGGCGTGGGAGTATTTAGCCAAGAAAAAGCAAAGGTCAGCGGGCTTTTTCCTCGGCTTTGGCGCGATTCCACAGCGCATCCATTTCGGCAAGATCACTGTCGTTCGGGGTTCTGCCATCTGCGGCCAGCAGAGATTCGATCCGGGCGAAACGTCTGGTAAACTTGGTGTTTGCGGCCCGCAGGCAAGCCTCGGGGTCGAGGTGCAAATGACGGCCAAGGTTGGTGAGCACGAACATCAGATCACCGTATTCCTCGGCAAGCTCGGTTTGGGTCAGGGTGTCGCGGGCCTCGACCAATTCATGGGCTTCCTCGATGATTTTGTCCAAGACCTCGGCGGTGGAGGGCCAGTCAAAACCAACGCGGGCGGCGCGTTTTTGCAGTTTTAGTGCGCGGGTCAGGGCGGGCAGGCCGAGGGCAACACCGTCCAGAACGCCGACGGTTCCGCGTTCGGTGGCTTTGATACGCTCCCAATCCGCAGTTTGTTGATCGGGGGTTTTGGCGTTTGATTCGTTGCCAAAGACATGCGGGTGGCGCGAAACCATCTTGTCGGCGATGGATTTGGTGATGGTGTCAAAACTGAACAGCCCGGCCTCTTGGCCCATTTGGGCGTGGTAGACGGTTTGCAGCAAAAGGTCGCCCAACTCGGCCTCTAGTTCACCCCAGGCCTGACGGGTGATGGCGTCGGCTACCTCGTGGGCCTCTTCAATGGTGTAGGGCGCGATGCTGGCGAAATCTTGCGCGATATCCCACGGGCAGCCGGTGGCAGGATCGCGCAGGCGTGCCATGATTTCCAAAAGGCGCGGCAGGCCGCCGTCGGGATCATGCACCAAAGCGTCGCTGGCGGCGGGGAGGAGCGGGCGTTGGGGCATTGCGGCGGCCTTTGATTTGAGGTTCTGTGACGGCTTAGCAAGCCTGCCCTGAAGGAGTCTACCATGCCCGTTATGAACCGTATCGCCGACTATGCGGAAGACATGAAGGGATGGCGGCGCTATTTGCACCAGCACCCCGAGCTGGAGTTTCAGTGTCACGCGACGGCGGCGTTCATTGTCGAGCGGTTGCGCGAGTTCGGAGTGGATGAAATTCACCAAGGGATCGCCACGTCGGGTGTGGTGGCGATCATCAATGGCGTGGGCGAGGGGCCGGTGATTGGTCTGCGTGCCGACATGGATGCTTTGCCGATCCAGGAGACGACCGGGGCGGAATATGCCTCGACAGTGGCGGGTAAGATGCATGCCTGCGGCCATGACGGGCATGTGACGATGCTTTTGGGGGCGGCGAAATACCTGTGCGAGACGCGGCGGTTTGCCGGGCAGGTGGCGTTGCTGTTTCAACCGGCCGAGGAAGACGGCGGCGGCGGCAATGTAATGGTGCAGGAAGGGGTGATGGACCGCTTTGGGATCGCCCAAGTTTACGGCATTCATAACGCGCCGAATATTCCGTTCGGGCATTTTCTGACCACGCCGGGGGCGTTGATGGCGTCGGTTGATACGGCGTTTGTTTATGTGACCGGCAAGGGTGGGCATGGGGCGACACCGCATGAATGTGTGGACCCGATCGTGGCGGTGGTGGGGATGGTTTCTGCGATCCAGACCATTCTGTCGCGCAATGTCTATGCGTTGGATGAGGTGGTGGTTTCGGTGACGCAGATCCATGCGGGGACGGCCAGCAATATCATTCCCGAGGAGGCGATGTTTTGCGCGACGATCCGGTGTTT
>JBAVTI010000344.1:0-5858 GCA_049696055.1 Paracoccaceae bacterium
GGGTTAGCCTTGGTCGATGCCTTTGAACCACCGGTTTGTTTGTTCTTCACGGACAGGGATCAACCAAAGCAAGATCAACTCTCGCCTCACCATCGCCTTCCACCGCTTCAAGCAAAACCGACGCAGACTGTCGCTATACAGGCCTCTGATTGCGGCCTGCCATTCCCACTTGCCGCAGAAATAGTTTGAGAAAAGTTTCCGACCTGTAGGTCGCTGAAAGTAAACAGTTATTATAGACAAAAGCCACGCGGACATTTCTGCTGCAGCAAATGGTCCGCATTTTCCACAGTTAGGTGCCGCAAATTTTATCCGTCCGCTCCGGTACGTACACCGTAATCACCGAAAAGAAAAAGCCCCGGCGCGCAAAGCGACCGGGCCATATTGGATTTTTTGAGGGGCGTTCTCGCTATAAGGTGTTTTCATCTCTGGTGCGAGACCGCTTCTTGGACCGCGAAGTCCGATCTTCATTGGCACGAGCCAGAACCTTACACGCATCGATGGACTGCTGTTGCCAAACGGATCAAGGAGGTCTGCAAAACGCGCTTGCGCTATCGCTACAGGCGCGTCCATGTTCTTCTCGACCGAGAGGGCTGGGGCATCAACATCAAGAAGGTTTGCCGCATTTACAGAGAGTTGGGCATGCTGCTCAGGCACAAAACGCCGAAACGGCGGGTCAAGGCTAAGCTGCGCGACGATCGCGCAGAAGCGGTTGGTCCGAATGATGTCTGGGCGATGCATTGCCCGGTAAGCGAATGCAAGCATTCGCTGTAAGGGGACTTCGAGCATGACCAACTGGCGACCGGTAAGAAGCTGCGGGTGTTGACCGTGGTCGATACCTTCTCGCGCTAACTTCCGGTGCTTGACGTGCGCTTCAGCTACCGCGGCGAGGACGAGGTGCAGACGTTGGAAAGTGTCTGTGCCCAGATCGGCTACTCGAGCGCCATCCGGGTCGACAATGGCAGCGATTTTATCTCGCGCGACTTCGATCTCTGGGCCTATGCCAACAACGTCACCCTCAGCTTCTCCCGCCCCGGCAAACCGACGGACAATGGCTTCATCTTGCGTCGGGGAAAACACTCCCCCGGACTATTTTCTGACCCCTCATCACGTTCAACAGCAAGTTGCGATCGGAATGCCTGAACGCCCATTGGTTCCTCACCCTTGCCGACGCCCGCGAAAAGGTGGAGCATTGGCGCAGAGACTTCAACGAGGTCAGGCCCCACAGCGCGATCGGATACAACGTGCCGATTGCCATCCACTATCCCGGTGGCGCAACAAGCCCGTCACCGTGATCAGAGCCGGAAAACTCCAGCGTCTGGCGGTCCAAGGTTGGGTATCAGAGCACTAGTCAAGCATTTCGACGCAGACAGCTTCGGGCGAAAGGCGATGTCGTGCGCGATAGAATCCATCTTGCCGCGATAATGTAAGCAGGTTCGAGAAGGATCTCGGGCCTGCCTTGCAAGTGTTCCGCACCATAAAGCAACCTTATCTGCCTCAGTTGGCCAAAGCCTTCTAGTTTGCAGCTGCTAATGCAATATCAAGAAGCGCTTGGATTTCCGTCTCAGACGTGCCGGCGATAATACGTCCAAGTTCATTGCGGCCCTTCAGCGCAACAAGCGTCGAACGGCGGGGAATTTCCAATTTGTGTGACAGGTCACCCTTGGCATACTGATCCCAGTCGACGCGGAAAAATGCGATCTTCTTTTCGTATTCAGGATTGGCGGCTTTCAACTGGGCAAGGACGCGATCTTGCGCGACACAGGTTGAACACCAGCTCGCCCAGAAATCCAAGACGATGACTTTGCCGTCATCCATCGCGGCCTCGGCGAGGCCGGGGTGATAGAGCGTTGGTTCGGCTGCGAAAACTGCAACGGGAAATGAAGCAGCTGCAAGTGTGGTGCTGGCAGACAAAGCCATAAAGTCGCGGCGGTTCATGGAAAGCTCCTTGCTTAGTATTTGACAGAAAGATCGACGATCCAATCGGGAAGAGTGGACAAAAGCCAGCCTTCGATCCGATGGTTAACTCCAAACCAAAGTGCCAAACCGACGACCAGAAACGCGATCCCCATCGCGGGTTTGGCGCGTTCAGCGAAAGCGCGCAGACTGGTTTGGCGACGACGGATTGTGGATTGTGCCCCGTATGCCAGTACCAAAACCAATGTCGAAACGCCTGCCGCGAATGCAAGCATTGTGATCGCGGCTTGACCAAGTCCCTTACCTGTTGCGGCAAGCGCAATTGCAGCACCTAGAGTAGGGCCAATGCATGGGCTCCAAACTGCGCCAAGCAAAGCCCCCGAAATGAATTGGCCGCCAAGCCCGCCTTGTGCAGAGGCTAGATCAATCTGGGCATCTGCGCGCGCCGCTATGCCCGCAGTCGCAGTGGAGAATTGAGCGGAAAGCGACGGCACCAGCATGACCACCCCAAAGATTGCCATGACGAGCGCCGCACCACGCGCCACCGAATCCGTATCTAGCCCGATGCTTGGCCCGAGCGCGGTCACGCCAAGTCCCAACACGACGAATGCCATGCTCAGACCAGCCGAAAGCGCCAAGGGCGCGCGCCGATTCTTGTGGAGCGAGCTGGCAAGGACGATGGGAAGCACCGGCAAGACGCACGGATTTATCAGCGTCAAAAGACCCGCCAGATAGGCAAAGACCACGCTCATCCTAGAAGGCCCGCCGCCAAGGTCTTTGAGGCGCAGCCCGGCTCGGAGAAGCAGTTCTTTCCAATATCGCGATCCCTTATCAGCGGCAGGTATGTCGCGCATGGATTGGCGCTTGCCCCACATTTCTGTAAGCCTATTCGCGGGCAAACGAGCTTTGTTACGCCGCTCACAATTTGGTGTTCCATGCATCTTGACGGATGTCAGAATGAAAACCTGTGTAACAAACAGGCAGCGGCGGCGAATGGAATGTTAAGATATGTCAGTTCTGATGGACGAATGGGGTCGCCTTTTGTTGGCCGCGAATGCCGGTGATAGCCAAGCCTATGCACGTTTCTTGCAAGCGGTGACGCCGGTCATGCGAGGGATCGTTCGGGCGCGCAGTGGGAGTTTGGGTGAAGCAACATGCGAGGACGTGGTACAGGAGGTTTTGCTTGCAATCCATCTGAAGCGGCACACCTGGGAGCCGTCGGCTCCGGTTCGCCCGTGGCTCTATGCCATCGCCCGCTATAAAGTGGTTGATGCTTTTCGGGCGCGCGGTCGGAGCATAGATTTGCCGATTGAGGATTTCGCCGATAGTCTTGCCGCGGAAGCAGGGCCTGATCCAACCGAAGCCTCCGACATGGCCAAAATGATCAGCATGCTTGACAAAAGATCGGCGGAAATTGTCCGAAAAGTCGGCCTGGAAGGAGCGAGCGTTTCCGAAACCGGTCTGTCTTTGGCAATGAGCGAGGGTGCTGTACGCGTTGCGCTGCACCGCGCTTTCAAACAATTGGCAATCCTGCGGGAAAGGCATGTGAAGTGAAAACTGATGATCTGATCCGCGCCCTTGCGAACGACGTGACGCCAAGGCGCCCGATGAAGAGAATACTGTTATCCGGGCTGTTTCCGGCGCTGTGTGTTGCCGCACTGGCGGTCTGGATGGTTTTGGGTTTCCGTGCGGATCTTTCGGCATCGGTATTCAACCCATTGTCCGTTGTGCGTTTCGTTCTTGCTGGTGCATTGGCACTTACTGGCTCGCGGATTGCGTTGATTCTGGCACGCCCCGAGGGGCCTTCGCTGGTACGGTTGTGGCCATTGGCGGTGATCGGGGCCGTAGCATTGGGCTTATTGGTCTGGGCATATATAGCGACGCCGAGTGACGCGCGCCAAATGGCCTTGGTCGGAAAGACCATGACCACTTGTCTGTTGGCGATACCGTTGCTGGCCATTTTGCCTGTTGCATCGATCCTGTTTATGCTGCGCCAAGGGGCCACAACTGCGCCCGTCGCCGCCAGCGCCGTTGCTGGGCTTGCTGGTGGCGGCGCAGCTGCGGCGATTTATGCGCTTCATTGCACCGAAGACAGCCCGCTATTCTATGTTACCTGGTATGGGCTGGCGATCATGGGCGTTATGCTGGCTAGCGCTTTAATTGGGCCGCGCATCTTGCGGTGGTAGCAAGTTGCGCTTTGGGATCTACTTTGCTTCGAACCAATCCAGCGCCAAACTCGCCCAACCTTTGGGAATACTGTGTCCTCCGGCATGCAGTGCAAAATCAAGCTGGGCACCGGGGCTGCAATGGTCCCAGCGTTCAATCGTGTATCTGCCGACGGTGTCGGTTTGATCCGGGGCTGCCGTCTTACAGCCATTTGCCGCGCGCCAAATCGCCATTGCGTCAAAAACGTTGCCTTGCACAAAGCCCGGACGGATTTCGCGGCCGATCAGCGGGACAGTCTGATCGGCCGTGCCATGCGTGTGCAGTAGCCGCACCGGACCGGCACAGGTGTCAGGATGCGGACGCCAAAAGCTGCCAGCGACGGGAGCATAGGCGGAAAATGCGTCAGGTTGAGCGCAGGCAAGATAGCTGACCATCGAGCCACCGATCGAGAATCCGGCCAGCAGCATTTTGCCCCTGTCCAGTGAAAACCGAGACGCGGCATCATCGGCCACCGCGATCAGGAATGCCGTTTCATCCCTGCGGGTAAAAAGGTCGGGGTGGAAGTCCCAAGTCAGGCCTTTGCCTTTTTCGCGCCGCTGACCGTCCGGCGCGATAACAGCATATCCACGCGCCAAAAGTACATCAACAATACCCCTGTTCAGGATCAAACCTTCGCCCCCACCGCCGAAACCATGCAACAAAAAAACCGCTGGTGCTGGGGCAACAGCATTCGGCGGCATGATCAGATGATAGGTGCCATTGGCAATTCTGCAGGGGCTTTTCGCGGTGCCACAGCCCGCCGCCGCCGCTGTAGAAAATAGCGATGCGCATATCGCCAGTGAAAGTCCGAAATATCTCATTGCGTAACCACCGATTTGTTCAGGATTTGAAACCGCGATACTGGGGTCTGAACCAAAAGCGAGAGCGGCACGGCGAGCATCATGGAAATGGAAATCGGCATAAGCAACCATGTCAGGCGTCCCGTTGCCGCAAGCGCCAAAAGACCCGATCCAGCCAGCGTTTCTGCGGCGTGAAATCGCACCAACTCGGCAAGCTGGGGGCGGCCCGTAACATGTGGCTGCCACCCACCGTCACAGCCCGCTGCGAAGCGTGGAATTGCGCCGAACTGATGCACCATCAACGTGGGGGCGAGCAGCATGGACAGGTTTTGCGCCGTGGCGGGCAACACCCCCGTTGCGGCCAACGCGCCGTACAAGGAAAGCGCGGTACGGCGGCTAAAGGCGGTCATGCCTGAACCTTTGTCAATGGGGCCGTCGTATCTGACGGGCGGACCTGCTCGGTCGGGGCACGCGTTGATTTCCATGGCCGCCGTTTAAAAAACGCCGCAATCCATGCCACTGCGATGATGGTGGCAAACCCGCCGAGGTTCACCAGTAGTGTTGCAACCGGGCCGTATCCGGCACGGCCAAGCACCGCACCAAATACCCGCGCAAGGACCATTGAGGTTGCGAATACCGCGAGCGATTGTTGACCAACGCGCGAAATCAGGGTGATCAGCTGGCCCTGCCACCCCGAACGTCGCAGCGCGGCACCTGGCCCGACAAACACCCATGCCAGATAGGCCAAGGCAAGGAAATGGATGTATCGCAAAATGCCGAAATCCGACTTGTTGATCAACACGGCATAGTCGCGCCGCCAGTCGCGGATCGCTTCAATTGCGCCGATGGATTTATACCATGCCAAGGGCAGCGACACGATCACAACCGCCAGGGCCAGCGCGACAAGGCTTCGCCGCACGGGCGGTGCGGGCAGCCATC
>JBAVTI010000345.1:0-9653 GCA_049696055.1 Paracoccaceae bacterium
CTACTTTAGATCGCCACAAACCCCACCAAAGGCTCGTATTGCTCTAAACCGCCCTCGCCGGTATCGGTCCACAGCCCGTGCAGTGTCAGGCGGTCATCCTCGACCGCGGCACGCACGAAAGGGAAAGTCATCAGGTTTTCCAGACTGACCACAACCGCCTCTTTTTCCAAGGCGCGGGGGCGAATGTCTTCGGGCAAATGTGCCACACGGTCAAAGCCGGGACGCAGAATATCCATCCAGCGGCCAACGAAGCTTGATTTCTTTTCCAATTCGGGTGCGTTGCCGCAGCACATGTCGTGGCAGCCCTTAACGCCGCCGCAATTCGAGTGACCCAGCACCACGATATGCGCCACACCAAGGGCGGTAACCGCGTATTCTACTGCTGCGGACGTGCCGTGGTATTCGCCGTCGGGGTTATAGGGCGGCACCAGATTGGCGACATTGCGGTGGATAAAGAACTCGCCCTCATCGGCACCAAAAATTGACGTGACGTGAACCCGGCTGTCGCAGCATGAAATGACCATCGCGCGCGGATGCTGGCCGCTGGTGGCCAAGCGGCGATACCAAGCCTTGTTTTCCTGATATGTTGTCGCCTTCCAGCCATTAAAGCGTTGAACCAGATAGGCGGGCAGGGGTTTGGCCTGATCCATCGAGGTATCCTTTTCACGCGGGCTTAGCAGGGCAGTTCTCCCCTAACTATGGTGCAGTTGCAGAAAATTCGAGGGGTTTCTTTTGGCGAAGGCAACCTTTTGTTCAACATGAAGGCGCAGGTTGGGCCTTGGGTGTTATACAAAGGGTTGGGATGATGACTGGAACCGTAATGGTCCTTAGGCCAATAGATCGGGTGCGCCAAGACGCAGAGCCGGTGGCAGCGATGTATCGCGATATGGGAACTTCGCAGGCTGAACAGGTGGTGACGCGGGCGCTAGGGGAACTTGCGCTGACGATGTCTGGGCTTGCCCAACAGGTGCGGGCGCATGATCTGACCGATCTGTCACGTCAGTTGCGCCGTTTGCAGCGCATGTCGGAACAGTTGGGCATGGTTAGCCTTGGGCTGGTGGCAGGCGACGTGCGCATCACTCTTGACCGGGGTGATGTGACGGCATTTTCGGCTGTTTGGGCGCGGTTGATGCGGGTTGCGGAACGGTCTTTGGCCTCGGACAAGGATCTGTTGGATCAGTCGGTCTGAACTGCGCGAAGGGTCGGGTTTAGGCTTGCGGGTGGCAGGGGAAAGATTAGGCTTTAGCCAACCTTTCCTTGGACGGATCTTGCCATGACCGCTGCTTTTGCCGACCCTACCGCGACGTCGCGCCCGATATATGTTGTTTCAGTCGATGCATTGGCGGGCTTCTTGGCCGGGCAAACTGCGGCGGTGCGCGATTGGCTGCAAGGCACCGATTTCAAGGCGGCTTTGGGCGATTTGCGGCTGTTGCCGGGCAAGGATGGCGTCAGGGGTGCCGTGATCGGCCATGGCACGGCGAAAACCCGTGCGCGCGGGCGGTTTGGTCTGGCGCGCGCGGCGAACGGCTTGCCCGCAGGGAATTGGCATTTTGAGGGGCTGGAAGCCGCGTTTTGCGATGAGGCGGCCTTGGGGTGGTTGTTGGCGCAATACAGTTTTGACCGCTATCGCCCTGGCAAAGAGACCATTGCGCCGACACTGCTGAAACTGCCCGCTGGCTGTGACGAAGCCCGGCTGGTGGCGATGGCCGAGGGCGAGTATCTGACGCGCGATCTGATCAATACGCCGGCCTCGGATCTGGGGCCGCAGGAATTGGAAGAGGCGTTCCTGGCGCTTGCCAAACGGCACGGGGCAGACGCGCAGGTGGTTCGTGGCGACGACCTGTTGGCGCATAATTTCCCAATGATTCATGCGGTTGGCCGGGCATCAGACCGCGCGCCGCGCCTGATGTCGTTGCGTTGGGGCAGCACCGGGCCAAGCCTGACGCTGGTTGGCAAGGGCGTGTGTTTCGATACCGGCGGGCTGAATATCAAGCCGACGAGCGGTATGCTGTTGATGAAAAAGGATATGGGGGGGGCCGCCACGGTGATGGGGCTTGCGCATATGATCATGGCGCTGAACCTTCCCATCCGGTTGCGGGTTATCGTGCCTGCGGTGGAAAATGCGATTTCCGGCCGGGCAATGCGGCCGCGCGATATTCTGACGTCGCGCAAGGGGTTGACGGTCGAGGTGAACGATACCGATGCCGAAGGGCGGCTGATCTTGGGCGATGCTTTGACCTTTGCCGATGAAGAAAGCCCCGAGGTTCTGATCTCGATGGCGACGCTGACCGGGTCGGCGCGGGTGGCAGTGGGGCCGGATCTGGCGCCGTTTTACACCGACGATGAAGGCATGGCGCAGGCCTTGCAGAACGCTGCAGGGGCGGCGTGCGATCCGGTTTGGCGGCTGCCGTTCTGGACGCCTTATGAGCCCATTATTGAACCCGGCATTGCTGATCTGGACAACGCGCCGCCGGGTGGGTTTGCCGGGTCGATTACAGCCGCGTTGTTCTTGCGGCGGTTTGTCGATTGCCCGCGTTACATGCATTTCGACATCTACGGCCACACCCCCGCCGATCTGCCCGCCCGGCCCAAAGGTGGCGTTGGGCAGGGGGCGCGGGCGATTCTTGCGGCTTTGCCTCAAATGCTGGGGATATAGATGGATCGGCGTTTGACCCCTGCGAACAGCCGTGCAGCGCTTGAGGGGATGCGTGGAAAGGTGGATGCACCGCGTTTTACCAAAGGTGAGACGGCGCAGGTGGTTTTGCCGCTGGTGGATTTGTTGCGATCGCCCGGTGGGGCGCGAGAGCGACAGTTGCTGCTGGGCGACGGTTTTCTGGTGATTGACCGGCACGAGGGGTTCGCTTTTGGCCAATCAACCAAGGATGGTTTTTGCGGCTATTTGCCAGAAAACGTGCTTGGTGTGGCGGGAGTGCCCACCCATTGGCTAACTGCCCCCGCCAGCCATTTGTATTCCGCACCGAAGGTGCAAGCGCCGGAAACCGCCAGCCTTAGTTTTGGTGCACGCCTGACGGTGACGGCGACGGCTGGTAATTTCAGCGAAACGCCGTTTGGGTTTGTTCCTACCTGTCATTTGCGCGCTATCGGCAATTGGTTCAGCGATCCGGTTGAGGTTGCAGAGAAATTTCTGGGAACACCCTACCTTTGGGGGGGGAACTCGCGCGCGGGGATTGATTGTTCGGGCCTTGCGCAGGCATCGCTTTTAGCCTGCGGTTTGGCCTGTCCCGGGGACAGCGATTTGCAGCAAGCGGTGGGTCAGGCCATTCCCGATGGCGCAGCCCTGCAGCGGGGGGATTTGATTTTCTGGAAGGGTCACGTCGCCATCGCCCGCAACGCGACCGACATGATCCATGCCACGGGCCATGGCATGACCACATTGATCGAGAATACTGCAGCAGCGATTGCCCGGATTATTGCCCAAGGCGAAGGCCCGGTGATTGCCCGCCGCCGCCCGGTTTAGCGAAACACCGTCATGATTTCGGCCAATTGCTTTTTGCGTTTTGCAACGGCTGGTACGGTTGCGTTTTCGCTGGGATAGCCCACCGGCAAAATCATCACAGCCTTTTCAGAAGCCGGGCGGCCGCACATCTCTGCTAGGAATTTCATCGGGTTAGGGGTGTGCTCTAGGCAAACCAGTCCAGCGTGGTGCAGTGCCGTGATCAGAATTCCGGTCGCTATGCCGACGCTTTCTGGCACATAGTAATTCTTGTAACGCGCGCCGTCTTGGGTGAGGCCATAGCGCTGGGCAAACACCACGATCAACCAAGGCGCATCAGTCAGGTGCGGTTTCGAGACGCCGGTGCCGATGGGTTCAAGTGCAGCAAGCCATTCATCGCCAGCGCCACCTTCGTAGAATGCACGTTCCTCTTCTTCGGCGGCCTCACGGATGCGGGCTTTCATGCCCCGATTAGAAATGGCGACAAAATGCCAAGGCTGATGGTTGGCACCCGAGGGGGCGGTGCCTGCTGCGGCGATGCAGGCAGCGATTACCGGTTCGGGCACGTCGCGACCAGAATAATCACGCACGGAATGGCGCTTTTTCATATAGGTTAGAAAGGCTTGTGCTGCATCAAGTGCGGCATCCGGATCGCGTTGCACGCGGTCGGGCAGGGGCAGGGCCTGATAGCTGACTTCGCCTTTTTTGTACATATCGCCCCCGGTTCGGGGTCAACCGCCGCCGATCAGCGCCCCCGCTGCAAACACCAAAGCACCGCCCAGAACCACTTGCAAGGCGGCGCGAATGAACGGCGTTTCCATGAATTTGTTCTGGATCCAGGCAATCGCCCACAATTCGACAAACACCACGACCATGGCGATGGTCGTGGCAGTCCAAAAATCGGGAATCAGGTAGGGCAACGCGTGGCCCAACCCACCCAGCATGGTCATGGTGCCAGACGCAAACCCGCGTTTCCAAGGGCTGCCACGGCCAGACAGCACGCCGTCATCATGTGCTGCTTCGGTAAATCCCATAGAAATGCCCGCCCCAACCGAGGCCGCAAGGCCAACGAGGAAGGTGGTCCAGGTGTTTTGCGTCGCAAATGCAGTCGCGAAAATGGGGGCGAGGGTGGAAACCGAGCCATCCATCAGCCCGGCCAGACCCGGCTGCACCCATGTCAGGATGAATTGCCGATGTGCGGCGCGGTCTTCATCGGCGCGGTCCTCGCCCCCCAGATGCTTGGCCTCAAGCCCCTCGGCGGTGCGTTGGTGGCCTGCCTCGGCGGATGCCAGATCCCCCAACAGCTTGCGAGTGTCGGCATCGGAGGTGGCTTTTGCAGCGCGTAGGTAGAAGGCTTCGGCCTGTGCCTCCATGGCGGCGGCTTCGCCCCGGATCGTATCGAGGCTTAGATTTTCCACCAGCCAGATTGGGCGGCGGGCGTAATGGCCTGCTACATGTTCGCGTCTTATCAAGGGGATAACATCGCCAAACCGTTTCTGATGCAGCGCGATCAGGCGCTGGCGGTGGGTATCTTCCTCCAGTGCCATGCCATCAAATAGCGCCGCAGACCCCGGATAGTCGGTGCGCAGGCGTTGGGCGTAGGTGCGGTAGATCTGCGCATCATCTTCTTCGGACGAAATCGCGAGCGCCAAAACCTCTTGTTCAGACAGATCGGCAAAGCGGCGACGAGAGGTAAAGCCGGGGATCATGTAACGCTCCGATTTAGAATGATTCAAATATACGGAACGATCTATCCACATGCAACCTGACCCTATGCTGAACAGGTGCGGCAATGTGCAGAGAAGAAAATGAACTGAACGGTTCAGTTTCTTCTTGAAAAACTAAACGAATCGGTTCAGAAATTACGAACTGAACTATTCAGTTTGGATATGGAGACGAAAATGAAAGTTATTGCTCAGGCCCTGACCGTCATGATGCTTTCGGTCAGCCCGGTGCTTGCACAAAGTGTCATGATCGACTTGCCGCGTCTGACCTGGCCCGACGAGGGAACCGCCCCCGTGAGCCAAGGCTGCGTCGATCCGGTGACGCTTGGCACCACAACCTGCACGCCCGGCCAATAGGCAAGCGGCGCTTGGCCTTGCCGAACCGGAATGTGGTGGTCTATGGTCGCCTGAGGGGACAGATCATGACCATCGCCGCGCCAGCCATCCGCAAGGGCCGCAAATACGATCAGGTGCTTGAAGGCGCCCGGACGGTGTTTTTGCGCGACGGCTTTGATGGTGCGTCGGTGGATGATATCGCCCGTGAGGCGGCAGTTTCGAAAGCGACGCTTTACAGCTATTTCCCAGACAAACGGCTGCTGTTCCTTGAGGTTGCCAAGACCGAATGTCGGCGTCAGGCGGACGAGGCATTGCAGGTGATCGACTTGACCGCGCCGCCCGCCGTGGTGCTGTTGGCGGCGGCCAAGCGGATGGTCGCGTTCCTGATGTCTGACTTTGGCATCCGGGTGTTTCGGATCTGCGTGGCGGAAAGTGATCGTTTCCCCGAATTGGGCCATGAGTTTTACCATTCCGGCCCGCTTTTGGTGCGCGAACGTCTGACCAGCTATCTAAGTTGCGCGGTGAAAGCCGGCGATCTGGTGATTGACGATCTTGATTTGGCCGCAGATCAGTTTGCCGAACTGTGCAAAGCGAATATCCATGGTCAATTGATGTTTGGTGTGACCCCCTGTTGTAGCCCCGGTGATATTGACCGCACGATACATGGTGCGGTGAGCATGTTCATGGCACGCTACGGCAAGAAGGCTTAAGGCCGGGTTAAGCGGACGGTTGCGTTTGGTCCCTTGGGATCGCAAGCATAGATAGAAGGACGGTTTGTAAGATAGGCGCGCCATGTTTTATCGGCAGTGGTAGCTATCTTGAAATCCATTCGTTTTAGTATAGCCGCATTGATATTCACGATAGGTAGTGAGCCGTCTTTGCCTTCGGCTTTGATGACATCACGCAGCAGGGTATCAAGACGGTCTAGCGGAGGCGGCTTAGGGATTTGCTTTGTAGGCTCTTTGATCGCTGGAGTTTTTGGCGCAACGTTTGCTTGTGGCACCAAGTTATCCTTGGGCTTAACTACCTGTTCCAAAACATGAAACTCTGAACACGCCAGTCGGAACCGGTCGGAGGTTTCACTGCGGCCAGCGCCCAAGACCCACAACCCTACATTGCGCAAACGGTGGGCGAGCGGGGCGAAATCACAATCGCTGGACAGGATGACAAAGGCATCGACAACCCGGGCGTGGGCGATATCCATTGCGTCGATGACCAGGCGAATGTCTGCGGAATTCTTGCCGCCAACGGTGTCAAGATAGGTGACCTGAAAGCGGTGATCCTTGTCCCAGCCGTTGGGGTTTTGGCGGCTGCAATAGGCGCGCAGGATGGTCGGATCGCCCAAAGTGGCAATGCGATGCATCAAGGATTGGGCGGCGGCGAACGACAGGTTTTCACCATCTGCCAGAACTGCAATGCGGCCCATCGAGGCGCGCGTTGCGGCCTCGAACACCGGGAAATTCTGCTTCATCGTCTGCTCCGCACCAATACAACCGCCAGTATTGCTATGGATTGCGGCAGGTTTTGGGCGAAGGGAATTTGTTTTCAGATCAAGCGGTTGTCAGGCGACATCCCGGGCGAGAAGCTGCCCGCCCGGCCCTTGTTTAACCTCAAAGCGGCTGATCTTGCGGACCAAATCAGAGAGTTTGGCGCTGCCGTAAGTGCGGGTGTCAAAATCGGGGGCGCCTTGGGTGATGTATTGGCAAATTTGGCCCAGCGAATACCATTCGCCCTCGGGGTCGATGGCGCGCATGGCGGCGATGATCAGGGGGATGGCCTTTGCCGGAGCCTCTTTGGTGGCGCGGGTGGATTCTGGTTGCTGTTCAGTGGGTTGACCGATCGGGGTGAGCTTGGCGGTTTCGCGCGCGGGGTCTTCGCCACGCAGGTTTTCGACGTAAATGAAGCGTTTGCAGGCCATGCGGAAGGCCTCGGGGGTTTTCTTTTCGCCGATGCCGTAAACATCAAGGCCCTGTTCGCGGATGCGGGCAGCCAACCGGGTAAAATCGCTGTCGGAACTGACCAGCACGAAGCCGTCGAACAGACCCGAATGCAGAAAGTCTATGGCGGCGATGACAAGGCCTATGTCACTGGCATTCTTGCCTTTTGTGTTGGAAAACTGCTGATCCGCGACAAGGCCGAGGGCCGCCACTTTCTTGGCCCAACCGCCCAAACGCTGCGCCGACCAGTCGCCGTAAATGCGGCGCACCGAAGCCTCGCCCAGCCCGGCGATTTCCTCAAAAATCGCCTCGGCATAGCCTGCGGGGACGTTGTCGGCGTCGATCAGCACGGCGAGGCGGGGGGCGCGGGGTTCTTGCATGGCGTTTCCTTTTTGGCATGTGTGACGGAAAGGCGCGGTTGTGGGAAGGGGGTTTTCGAGGTGGGCGGAGAATCGGGGTTAATGTGCTGATTTTACGAGAAAATCGAGGTATGGTGGGCGTATGTATTACGTATGGCTTTGCGCCATACCTTTTTTGCGAACTGACTGGGTTAAGAGCGCGGGCGGTGACGTAAACTTTGAGTATAAATGCAGGGTTGCAGGGGGTCTATACCTGCGGGGTGATTGCGAAATGCGGTTTGGTTTGCACGATGGCCCGAGGAATTTCGCCGCGTGAGGATTTAATGAAAGTTGCAACGTGCCGCCACTATGGGGCGGCGACCGGGGTTCGGATTGAAATGCTGCCCGACCCTGCGCCCGGTGCTGGAGAAGTGCTGATCAAGGTTTTCGCCAGCACGGTAACATCGGGCGATTGGCGGGTGCGCAGCCAGACCGTGCCGTGGGGCTTTGGGTTGCTGATGCGCGCGGCCTTGGGCTGGAACGCCCTGCGGCAGCCGATCCTCGGCACCGAGTTTTGCGGTGAGGTTGTTGCGTTGGGTGCGGGCGTGCGGGGTTTTGCGCCGGGCGATTGTGTGGTGGGCTTTACCGGGGCGGCAATGGGGTGCCATGCGGAACTGGTGGTGATGGCGGCGGCGGGCGTGTTGGTCCACAAGCCCCTTGCCCTAAGCATACCCGAGGCGGCGGCGATAAGCTTTGGCGGCACCGCGGCGCTGACGTTCCTGCGCGATGGGGGCCGGGTACAGGTGGGTGAGCAGGTGTTGGTCATCGGTGCTGCGGGCAATGTGGGGATCGCTGCGGTGCAGATTGCCAAGGCCATGGGGGCGGAAGTGACGGCGCAATGCGGGGCGGCACATCGGGGGGCGATGAAAGCCTTGGGTGCTGCGCGGGTGATTGACCGGGACGCGGGCGATTTCACCCAAGGGGGGCAGGTGTGGGATGTTATTTTTGACGCAACGGGCAGCGTATCTTATGCGCAAGCCCGGCCTGTATTAAGCTGTGACGGGCGGTTGCTGCTGCTTGCGGCCGACCTGCCGCAGATGATGGCGGCGCTGGGCAATCCATTTCGACGCCAGAAGGTCAGGGTGGGGCCAGCGGCGGAACGTCTGGAGGATTTGCGGGTGCTGGCAGAGATGGCCGAGGCGGGGGCATATCGCCCGATCATCGACAGTCGTTTTCCGCTGGAGCAGATTGCGAAGGCACATCAGAGGGTGGAACAACACGGCAAATGTGGCAGCGTTGTTGTGATGATGGACGCGCGCGGCTGAGCCGCCATTCGCGTTTTTTATCCCGCAACAAAGCCCCAGCCGTCGGGTGCGAAACCGGTTTTGAGGGCGATTTCGGTCAGCGCGTGTTCGTGCAGCCAGATGGTGGCGGCATCAAGCGTGACGGGAGCGGTAGAGATTTCGATGTAATCCTCGTCGGGGAACTGAGCGGTGGTGTAGCCTGCAGCCTTGGCGGCGGCTGCGAAAGCGGCCCAGTCGGCTTCGCCCTCCATCGGGATGAATTGGTATTCGATCACGGCTTCGGCGGGGAGGCTGTGTTTGCCCTTGATCTGGCCGAAGATTTGATAGGTTTCGGCCTTTTGGTCTTCAAAATCATGGTCCATCTGGCGGCCTTTTCGGAGGTGTCTGGGGGCTATCCCTGCTTGCGCGGGGATAGCCGAGGATTGATTAGAATACCACGACCGATCGAATACTTTCGCCCGAATGCATCAGATCGAAGCCTTTGTTGATGTCTTCAAGCTTGAGGATATGGGTGATCATCGGGTCGATCTGGATTTTGCCATCCATGTACCAATCGACGA
>JBAVTI010000346.1:0-2154 GCA_049696055.1 Paracoccaceae bacterium
CCGCCCGCAATACCCTATCTTACCCCCACACACAGGAGGCAAAGATGAGCTGGAACCCCGCCCTCGATCCCGACATCCCGCTGGGTGACGCGGTGGATGCCATAGAGACCGTCATCGTCGCCCGCGCCCGTGATCTTGGCGGCTTCGAGGTCCGCCGCGCCTTACCGTCGGCAAAACGTCAGATGGTCGGACCCTTCATCTTTTTCGACCAAATGGGCCCGGCAGAATTTCTGACGGGGCAGGGGATCGACGTGCGTCCCCACCCGCACATCGGCCTCGCCACCGTCACCTACCTGTTGCATGGCCACTTGCATCACCGCGACAGCCTTGGCACCGACCGCTGGATCGACCCCGGCGAGGTTAATCTGATGCTCGCAGGCCACGGCATCACCCATTCCGAGCGTACCGACGGCCCGCTGCGCACCAAGCCGCACAAGATGCTGGGCTTGCAAAGCTGGATCGCGCTGCCCAAAGCGATGGAAGACGCCCCCGCCGCGTTTCACCATGCCGCCGCCACCGACCTGCCGCTGCTCGAAGGCGAGGGCAAGGCCGTGCGCCTGATCCTCGGCACCGCTTGGGGCCAAACCGCCCCAACGCCGACCCCGTCCGAAATGTTCTATGCCGACGCCACTTTGGCTCCAAACGCCAGCATCCCGTTGCCAGATAACCACGAAGACCGCGGTGCCTACGTCCTGCAAGGTTCGATCACGGTGGCGGGCGATACCTTCACCCCCGGCCAAATGCTGATCTTTCGCCCCGGCGACCGGATTTCCCTGCGCGCGGGCGCAGATGGCGCCCGCCTGATGCTGCTCGGCGGTGCCACCATGGACGGCCCGCGCCATATCTGGTGGAACTTTGTCGCCTCATCGCGCGACCGCATCGACGCCGCCAAAGAGGCATGGCGCGCCGGCGATTGGGCGCATGGCCGCTTCCGGCTTCCCCCTGATGATGCGGGCGAATTTATCCCCGCACCCGATCAATAAACTTTGCAAAACAGCGCCGATGTGCGCTTGACGCCGCCCGCGCGCTTCCGTAATACCCAAGCCTACGTTCGGGCGGCGATCTGGACGGAAATGCGCGGTTGTAGCTCAGTTGGTTAGAGTACCGGCCTGTCACGCCGGGGGTCGCGGGTTCGAGCCCCGTCAACCGCGCCACTTCTTCCAGATCGCCCGAACGTGAAGACGCCTCAAAACGTCAAAGAAAATGCGCGGTTGTAGCTCAGTTGGTTAGAGTACCGGCCTGTCACGCCGGGGGTCGCGGGTTCGAGCCCCGTCAACCGCGCCACTTTCTTCCATTCCAAATACTGAATATGTGATGTAAGCTTCCTCCAACCCCGGAGGCATCATGCACTACCTAGACCAACTTCCCCTGAACATCGTGATCATTGCGGCGCTGACCCTTGGTCTGGCACCCTTCGTGCCCGAACCGCATATCTGGGAAAAGCTGAAAATGCTGATGTCCGGCACCTTGGTCAAGCCGATCGACATTGCCGATATGGCGATGCACGGCCTGCCGTGGCTGCTGCTGGTTGCCAAACTTGCCCGCATGGCCCTGACCCGCGCCTGATCCGGTCGCTTATAGCTTCATCCGATAGCGGATATGCCCGTCCGACGGCACATAGCTGTCATACAGGCCGCGCGCCCGGCTGTTGCCCTCATCGGTGTGCCAATACAGCCGATGCCAGCCCTTGGCCTTTGAAATCACGATCAGATCATCCATCAATGCCCGGCCGACGCCCAGCCCGCGTGCGGCCTCGGCCACGAACAGATCCTCCAGATAGCAATCATCTCCCAGCACCCAGGTCGAGGCGTGGTGGTGATGCAAACAAAACCCCAGCAGCACGCCATCCTTGCGCGCCAACCGCGCCGTCAATGGCGAGGCGTCGTCCAGAATCCGCGCCCAGGTGCGGTCGGTAATGGCAGCGTCCAGATCGACATCATAGAACGCCAGATACTGCGCCCAAAGCCCGCGCCATTCCGTCTCATCCGCCGGGGTGGCGGTGGTGATCTCAAGGCCCATCCGGCCCTCCTTTGCTGGCTGTGAACCTGTTGTCCAACACCAAAGTGAAGCTTCGATAAGGCGTGTTACCGCCTTACCAAAAGGTTAACAAAAAACGCAAAACACAACTATTACAATTGGATACCACTCATAACA
>JBAVTI010000347.1:0-3869 GCA_049696055.1 Paracoccaceae bacterium
TCTTGCAGATCAAGGTCGCGGGCGATTTCCTTGTTGGATTTACCCTCGCAGATGCCGCGCAGCACGTCAGCTTCGCGTTTGGTCAGGGGGGCGGAGGCGTCGGGGATGATGCTGTCAGATTGCAAAAGTCCGATGGGGGCGAAAATCTCGCCTGCAGCCATCAGGCGGATAGCACTGACCATGGCGCGGGCGGCCATGGTTTTGGGAACATAGCCTGCGGCCCCGGCTTTGATCACCGATTCTGCCAATTCACGGGAGGTAGAGCCGGAGATTACCGCGACCGGGGTGCCATTGGCGATGGCAAGGGCGCGCGCCAGTCCTTCAAGGCCATTCATGCCGGGCATGTAGTAATCAAGCAGCACCAGATCGAAGGTTTCAGACCGCATCAGGGCGAGCGCATCGGGCAGCGACGCGGCGGTGCTGAGGGCTTGCATGCCTTCGGCCAGCAGGAAGGCCGCGATGGTGTCGCGCACCAGATCGTGATCGTCGGCGATCAGAAGTTTCATGCAGGCCAGATCCTTTTATGTCATCAAACACGGTCCCTTAATAACGGCTTTGCCGCAAGGTTGGCATCTTGTCTATGGTCGCGAAGCCAAGCACAACCTGACCTTTAGGCCATGCGTCATGAGGGACGTTGACACCTGCGCTGCTGCGGGGCGAAGCTGTGGGGTGCCAATTTTCGGGGGCACCAGAAGGGATATCTGATGTTTGCCGCAGGGTGGCGAGGAGGGAGACCAGGGTGGCGCAACCTGCGGGTTGCATTGGCTGTTTTGGGAATGGTCGCCTGTCTGGCTGTGATGATCTCGCTGTCGCTGGAGGTGCGGCGGCAGTTGGCGGCGTTGGAGCGGGCCAGTTCGGACAATGTGCATTGGGTGGTCGCACAGGCCGAGGTGGAATTGCTGCGGTTTCAGCTTGTGGTGCGGGATGCGGTTGGCAATCCTGCCGCTGATCTGGAGACGGTGCGTCGGCGGTTTGATATTCTGTTCAGCCGGGTGGCGATATTGCAGGAAGGCCCGCTTTATGCGCCAATTCTGGAGGGGCCGGGGTTCAAGACCGAGATTGCGGCCCTGCGGGGATTTCTGGATCAGACCGTACCGGTGATTGACGGGCCGGATGCGGGTTTGCGCGCGGCGTTGCCGGAAATTCAGGCACAGATGCCGGGGTTGCATGACCAGATCAGGCGGCTTTCGCTGCGGGCGATGCTGGCCTTTACCGGGCTGGCCGATCAACAGCGGCTTGCCGTGGCACATACGTTGGCGCGGCTGGCGGGGCTGACGTTGGCGCTGGTGTTGGCGCTGAGCGTGCTGGCGATGGCACTGCTGAACCTTGTTCGGCGCAGTCAGGCGCAGGCGACGGAAAACCGTCGGACCGGGGCGCGGTTGGCGACGGTGGTCAACGCCTCGGTTGATGGCATCGTGGTGACCAATACCGACGGTCGGATCATTGATTTCAACCCGGCAGCAGAGGCGATATTTGGCTACACGCGGGCGGAATTGATGGGGCGCGATGCGATCACCGCCCTGTCGCCGCCCGACGTGGGGCCAGAGCAGCAACGCCGGGTGAACGAGGCCTTGCCGCGCCTGGATTTGCCCGGCGCGGCCCCGATCCGGTTGGAGATGGACGGACAGCGCGCCGATGGCAGCCGCTTTCCGGTGGAACTGTCGTTGGCGGCCGCAGAAACCGGGGCCGATGGCAGCATTGTTGTGGGTTTTCTGCGCGATATTTCGGTGCGTCGCCGCGCCGAGCTTGCGTTGAACACGGCCGTTGAAACCGCACAGGCGGGCGAGCGCGGGCAGGCAGAATTTCTGGCAATCATGAGCCACGAGATGCGCACGCCGTTAAACGGCATGATGGGATCGGTGGATCTTTTGGCCGATACCATGCTGGACGGACGCCAGCGCGAACTGGTGTCAGTACTGGAGCGGTCTGGCCAGATTTTGCTGGGCCATGTGAACGGCGTGCTGGATATCGCGCGGGCCGAGGCCGGGCTGGTGCCCCTGGCGCGTCAGCCGGTCGATCTGGACCGGTTGGTGGCCGATTGTGTGGCAAATCAGGCTGGGTTAGCCGCGTTGGTGGGCACCAGAATTGCAGTGTCGGCGCTGTCTGGCCCGTTGGGGCGCGGCTTGATCGATCCGGCGCGGCTGGGGCAGGTTTTGCTGAACCTGTTGGGCAATGCGGTAAAATTTACCCGCGCGGGCACCATCACCGTTGAGACCGAAGTGATCGAGCCTGCCCGCGAAGGCGAGGCCGCGCGGGTGGTAGAGTTTCGGGTGATCGACAGTGGGGCAGGCATTCCGCAAGATCAGCTTGACCGGATTTTCGAGGATTATGTGACGCTGGACGGCGGTTTGCATCCGCAACCGGGGGGAACCGGGTTGGGGCTGGGGATTTCGCGGCGGTTGGCGCGGGCGATGGGGGGCGAGATTGGCGCGGAAAGCGTGGTCGGTGAGGGCAGTCTGTTCTGGCTGCGGCTGCCATTGCCTGCGGCGATGGACGCGGTAGCGGAACCCTTGGCCGCACCAATGGCCGCGGGAGCCGCCAGCACTACCCCGGCGATGGAGATTTTGCTGATCGAAGACAATGCGATCAACCGCTTTATCCTGCGCAGCTTTCTGGAAAGCGCCGGGCATAGCGTGGTTGAAGCGGTGGATGGCTTTGAGGGGGTGACGCGGGCCGGGGCGCAGCGGTTTGACGTGATCTTGACCGATATCGCCATGCCGGGGTTGGACGGGGTGGAAACCACGCGGCGCATCCGGCAAGGGCTGATGGGCGGGGCATCGGCGGGCGCGCGGATCTTGGCGCAGACCGCCCATGCGCTGCCGCAGGAAAAGGCGCGGTTTCGGGCGGCGGGCATGTCTGGTTGCCTGATCAAACCGGTAAGCCGGGCGTCCTTGTTGGCGGCCTTGCGCCCCGACTTTGTTGACGGGGTGGTGGTGGGCGCGGGCTTGCTGGATGCGGATCAGCTGGAGGTGATGGCCAAGCAGATCGGGCGGGCGCGGTTGGCGGGGTTGTTGTCGCGGCTGTTGGACGAAGGCGATATGGCGGTGGCGCAGCTGGAGGCGCTGCGGCTATCGGCGGTTGGCCAGTCCCCCGGCACTCCGGCCTGCCCCGAAATTTCGCGGCTATGCCATCAGCTTGCCGGATCGGCGGCAACCTTTGGGGCGCCGGCATTGCAGGCGCTGTTGATCGAGGCCGAACAGCAGCAGCGCCGCGGTCAGACCGCGCAGGATGTCTTGGCCGCGATACCCGCACTTTGGCAGGCCACCGCTGCGGCCCTTGCCGAGGCGCAGGCACGGTTTACCGATGCGGTTTAGGCTGGCTGTCTGGGGCGGCCGTCAGGCGGGGATCATGCCCGCAAGATAGCGGGCAAAGTCGAAATTCGGGCGTTCAAGATGTGACAGGTGGCCGGGTTCGGACAGGCCCGCCAGCAAGCCACGATACACCTTTTCGACGCAGCCCTTGTCTTCGATGTTCACATCATCAAGCAGTGCCTTGAGGCGGGCGAAATGCTCGGCTGATTTGGGGTCGGAGACGAACTCGGGGGCCAAACCGCCGCCGAACACCACATTGACATGGCCGGGGCCATCGGGGGTCAGGCACAGATACCAGAAATAGCCGGGGCTGAGCGTGATCAGCAATGACGGATAGACCGAGATCAACCAGGTGGTGCGGCGTTCATCGCCTTGCAGCACGGTGTTGGTGGGGTGGGCAAGCGTCAGGTCAAGCGCGTCGTTCTTGATGATGTAGTGGTAGTTGAAGGCGGGAAGGCCTTCGGGGCAGGTCATTTTCAGAAGATCAACATGGCCGCCGATGGTGCCCGCGTGGCAGACCGGAAGGTGGTAGCTTTCCATGAAATTTTCGGCCAGCAC
>JBAVTI010000348.1:0-21343 GCA_049696055.1 Paracoccaceae bacterium
CACAAGTCCTGAGCCTCTTGCGGGGTCAGCAGGTGCATTTCCAGCCCGAAACTTTTGGCGGTGGTGGCCTGGCGTTTCACCTCGGTCCAACGTTCGGCATTGCAGGCAAGGCGCAGACCGCCATTCATTTTCCAGCCGGTTTGCAGGCCAGTTTCTTCGGCGAGTTTCTTATAAAGATCAACAGAATATCCCAGAAGTTGGGTGATGTTGGCCGAGGTTCTAAGTTGCCCCACCAGACCTGCGGCATGAAAGGTGGTGCCAGAGGTCAGTTTTTTACGCTCTAGCAAAACCGTGTCGGTCCAGCCAAGTTTGCCAAGGTGATAGGCCGTCGAGCAGCCGATGATGCCGCCGCCGATAATGACTGCGCGGGCGGTGGTAGGTAGATCTGCCATGGGGTTTCCTTAGGCTTGGTGGAACGCATCCCAAGCCGCGCCATAGGTGGCAAGGTTGGTCTGGGTATAGGTGGAGAAATCGAAATCGAGGTCGGAATGGGTTTCCGACACCATCGACCACAGCGCCTCACGCAGGGCCGAAGCGGCCTTCATCGCGCGGTAACGGTGCAGCAGGGCGGCATCGGGGGCGCGGCTGAAATAGCGGGTCAGCATATGGGATTCCTGGGGGCCAGACAGGCCGTTGTTGGCGGCAAGACCGCCCAGATCGAACAGCGGCGAGTTAAAGCCGGCGTAATCCCAGTCAATCAGCCACAGGCGGGTGCCGTCGTGCAGGAAATTGGCAGGCAGCAGGTCGTTGTGGCCAAAAACGAGGTCAATGGGGCCAACGGCGGCTTGCAGACTGGTGGCTTGGCGCAACAGGTTTGGCAGCAGCGATTGGTAGCGGCTGTTTTCCGCAAGCAGGGTCGCGGCGTAATCGCGGACGACGTGGAACACCCAGAATGTCAGAGCCGGGCCGCG
This sequence comes from Paracoccaceae bacterium, assembly GCA_049696055.1. Classification (GTDB taxonomy): domain Bacteria; phylum Pseudomonadota; class Alphaproteobacteria; order Rhodobacterales; family Rhodobacteraceae; genus JBAVTI01. The sequence goes on from JBAVTI010000348.1 coordinate 912, forward strand.
CAGGTGGTTTGGGATCTCATGGTGGGCGCGGGCGATCAGGTCAATCGCTTGATCCAGCATCGCATCTTGGCGCAAATCGGCAGCGGTAAGAGTTTTGCCCTCGATAAAGTCGATGACCAAGGCACCGGGTTCGTGGTGGATGACGGCGGGCGACACGCCTGCAGCATGGGCCGCACGCGAGGCCGCAAGTTCGTTGAAGCGCATGATCTGATGCACGGGAATATCATTGCCGATACGCACGACACAGCGGCGCACATCGTCTTGCACCACGAAGTTGATGTTGGTGATGCCACCGCCAAGGGGTTCGGCGCGCGGGGGGCCTTGCCAGATTGGCAGGGCGCGCAGGCGGTCTAGCGGTGTCATTCGGCCCCCTTGGATTGTCGATTTCCCATGCTTGGACATTGGGCGAGACATCGGGGGGTCTGTCAAATACTTTGCGGGTTTTTGTGGTTTATGTGGTTTTCAATGTGGGAATATGCTTGAAGGACGATGATATTATCGGTGATCCAACAGGGCATTCCCACATGACCAGCAACCAACGCGACCGCGAGATATTGGATGCCTTGGGTGATTCCGGGTCGGGGCGGGTGCTTGATCTGGCGCGCAAGTTACGGGTGACAGAGGAAACCATTCGCCGCGCAGTCAAGCGGTTGGAGGCGGCGGGACTGGCGACCAAGGTGCATGGCGGGGTGGTGCTGAAAGACTGGGCTTCCGAGCCAAGTTTTGCCCAGCGGTTTGCACTGAACGCACCGGCCAAGCGGCGGATTGCGGCGCATTTGGCGGCGATGATCGGTGACGGGGCCTCGCTGTTTCTGGATGTGGGGTCCACCACGGCCTATGTGGCGCAGGCGTTGCGGGCGCATCGCGAATTGCTGGTGGTGACCAACTCGCTGGCGGTGGCGCAAAGCTTGGCCACGCGCAACGGCAACCGGGTGTTCATGGCGGGGGGCGAATTGCGCAGCCACGATGGCGGTGCGTTCGGGGCCGAGGCACTGGCGTTTGTGCGGCAGTTTCAGGTGCGGTTTGCAGTGCTTTCGGCGGCGGCGGTCGATGCACGGGCGGGATTTATGCTGCATGATCTGCGCGAGGCCGAGTTTTCGCGCGAACTGATGGCAAGGGCTGAGGAAACCATTGTCGCGGCGGATGCCAGCAAGTTTGGCCGCACCGCGCCGATCCGGCTGGCAGAAGCATCGGCGGTGCATCGGTTGGTGACGGACGCGGCCCCGCCTGCGGATATTGCCAATATGCTGGCGGTGGCGGGGGTTGCGGTTAGCCTGGCTAAATGACGGCGCGAAAGTCGCGGGCCTGCGTTGAGAGGCGTGCGGGGTCTGGCGTGGGAATATCGGCAATTAGCAACGCTGCCCCCTGCCCGGCCTGAACCAGAATGTCGCCATCAGCCCCCACAATCAGCGAGCCGCCGGAATAGACAAGATCGCCCTCTTGCCCACAGAAATTGGCATAGACAATGGTGACCGCATGGTTGGCGGCCATGGCAGGCACGGTCACGCGGGCGACATGGGTAAAGGGCAGCATATTGGCCGTGGGCACCAGAATCAGCGACACCCCCTGCCCTGCCAAGGTGGAAACATGTTGTTCAAATTCAATGTCATAGCAGATCAGCAGTGCCGCTTTCACGCCGTTCAGGGTAAAGGTGGTATAGGCCGCACCAGGGGTGAAAATTGCCGCCTCGCGCGGGCCATAAAGTTGGATCTTGTGGTAGTGGGCGATCTGCCTGCCCGTGGCGTCAAAGGTAATAGCGGCGTTATAAATGCGGGTCTGATCAGACTCGGCATAGCCAATGGTCAGGCCGCAGCCTGCGGTCATGCAAAGGGCGGCAAGGCGCTGATGCCAGACGCCGCCCTGCGGTTGGGCGACCATGGTCGGCAGGTTGTAACCCGGCAAGAACAACTCTGGCAGCACCAGCATATCGGCACCCAGCGCGGCGGCGGCGTTGATAGCGGGGGAGAGCGTGGCGAAAGCCGCGTCAATATCACCTGCGGGGGACGGGCCTTGCCAGAGGGCGAGTTTCATTGGGCACCTGTTTTTCGAGGTTAGGGATAGGGTGAGACCCCGATCACAATGGGGTGCAGAATAAGCAGTGTGGCCCAGAGTGCCAGCGCAATGATGAGGCGGGGAATGGAAGGGCGGGTGTGCGGTTGCCAGCGCGATTGGATCAGCGCCGAGAACGGGATCAGCGAGGTTTTTGCCGATAGGCGCGCCCATTCCGCCTGGCCCCAGTTGCGGCGATTGCGACGGTCGATTGCCAGCATGCCAAGGCCGGCAAAGGCGGCAAAGGGGACGAAGATCAAGGCATGGGCAAGATCGCCGTTTACCAAGGCGTGGGCGGCGGACCAGATCATCAGGGCCAGCAGCAGCGGGTGGCGACTGATGCCTGCGATGCCGGGGTGAACAGGGTTAAAGCCGGTTTTGCGACCCCCAAACGAAAACGGGTTGGGTGCTGCGATGGCGAAACTTGCCAACAGTATGGCTACGGGCATGGCAATGTTTGCGGCCCAGCGGTGCCACGGTTGCATATCCCAAAGCGGGACAAAGGGTGCGCGGCCCGCAGCAACGATCACCCATGCAAGGATGATCAGCGAGGCGGTGCCGTAGAGCGCGCCGTATCCGGCAGGCCCGAGGCGTTGCACCAAAGCGGCGCGCATATTGGGTCGGGTGGGGATGATGTGGCTGGCGAAAAACACCGCGAGGGAGGCGGCAAATTCGGCCCATTCTATGGTTTGGTTCAGCATCGGCCCCCTAATGTTTTTTGCAGCTTAGCACCACGATACGGTGAGCAACAGCGGCGGTGGCGCTGGACATGGGCGTAGCCGGCCCTATGTTGTAGACCGGTTCAGGGGTGCTAAAGTGGCAGAAATCATGGCAAAAACGGCTGGCCGATCGGCGGTGATCGTGGCGCATGGCTCGCCCGCCGATCCTGCACCGCAGCAGGCGGCGTTGCAGGCGCTTGCGGTGCGGGTGGCGATGTGGCTGCCGGGATGGCGGGTACGCGGGGCAACCTTGGCCGCGACGGGTGCGTTGGAGGCGGCTTTGGTGGGGTTAGATGACCCGCTGATTTACCCGTTCTTCATGGCCGAGGGCTGGTTTACCCGCACCAATTTGCCCAAGCGACTGGTGGCGGCCGGGGCGGCGGGATTGCGGCAGTTGCCAGCGTTTGGCACCGATGTGGCGATGCCGGATCTGATGGCGCGGGTGGCGGTTGAGGGCACTTTGGCTGCCGGGTTGGTGCCGGGCGAGGCCACGCTGTTGATCGCGGCGCATGGCAGTCAGGTGTCGCGGGCCTCGGCGTTAATGACGGCGGCGGTGGCGGCGGATCTGGCGGCGCGCGGGGTGTTTGGTCGTGTTGCGGTAGGGTTTGTCGAGGAAGCGCCGTTTTTGGCGGATGCCGCGCGGGGCTTGGGGGCGGCGGTGTGCCTGCCGTTCTTTGCCACGCGGGCCGGGCATGTGGCGCAGGACGTACCAGAGGCTTTGGCCGAGGCGGGGTTTGGCGGGTCGCTGCTGGCGGCGATTGGCGAACATGCCGATGTCGCGCGGATGATCGCCGGGGCGTTGGCGCGGGCCTAAGGTGCGGGGCGGAAGGCTTTGCACAGGGCGGGGTCGGTCTCGATCCGGGCGGCACCTGTCAGATCGAGGCAATAGGGAACCGCAGGAAACACCGCGTTCAGGCAAGTAGCGATTGCCGAGGGTTTGCCGGGCAGCGTGATGATCAGGGTTTTGCCACGGGTGCCCGCAGATTGGCGCGACAGAATGGCGGTTGGCACCTCACGCAGGGAGACGTAACGCATAAGTTCGCCAAAACCGGGCAGGTCTTTTTCGATCACATCGGCCATGGCTTCGGGGGTTAGGTCGCGGGGGGCGGGGCCGGTGCCGCCGGTCGCAAGGATCAGGTCTGCCCCCCTGTCATCGGCCCAATGGCGGAAGGCGGCAGCGACGGTTTCGCGGCCATCGGGAATGATCTGGCGTTCGACGGTAATCGGTGACGTGATGGTGCGGCGCAGCCAGTCTTCGGCAGCGGGGCCGCCTTTGTCTGGGTATTCCCCTTTACTGGCGCGGTCTGATATCGTCAGAACTACAATCAATGCCATGGCTTATGCCTCGATCTTCATGTTGGCTGCCAAGCACCAATCGACAATTGCATCAATCTCGGCGGGCAGCGGTTCGGCCAGATCACCGGCGAAGTCGGCGAAAGAGGCGCGGTTTTGGCTGTTGATGCCGATCAATACGGGAATGCCTTGATCCAGTGCCTCGGCGATCAGTGTGCGAAAACCGCGACCCTCGGATTCGTGTTTGCCGAATTTATTGATCAGCAGAATTTCCGCCCCGGCAAGGCGGGTGCTGACTTCGAGAACTGCTTGTTCCAATGCGCCAGCATCCAGACGGCACCCCTGCGAGGCCGAGCCCAGCGATTGGCTGATCCGGATCACCGGGCCATCGGGCAGGATCGCCAGATCCATATCGCAGCGCGGGCTAACCTCGCACCCCGAGTTGGTTTGCACAGCCCCCGCGACGCGCAAACCCGCCGTCACCAGCCGTGCAGCAACCGCCGACAACAACATGTCGGTCGCCCCCCGGTCGGGTTGAAACACGGAACCGATGCGCAAGAATGCCCCCATTTTGTGTAGCCAAGGGATGACCCGAACCGCGCCACGACGCAAGCCCCTTAAGGCTGGGGCGGTATGCGTCTATTTTGACAAGCAAATCGCCGCAGGATTTTGTCGCATGGTGATCGGCATCGCATCCATCAGAACGTCCCCCAAGCGATTGATCGCCGGGGTCAGGCTTGCAATATGATCAGATCGCGCGCGGCAAGGCTGATCTCGGTCGCAGCCCCCACTGGCGGCGGCGGCATGTCGGCGCGGTTGAAGGTATCAAGCGCCACGCGGGTGCCTGCGGCCATTGCACGCACGCGGATCACAGAACCAAGAAAGTGAACGTCGGTGATGGTGGCGGGCAGCACCACTTCACGGCCTTCGGCACGACCCAGATGCAGCGCCTCGGGGCGCAGGGCAAGGCCGATGGTCGCACCTTTGGCCACGCCAAGCGGCTGCGGCAGGCTGACGGACTGGCCTGCCATGGTAACGCGGCCCGTCGCGGGATCGTCAACCACGGCGTCAAAGGTGTTCAGGGTGCCTACGAAATTGGCAACGAAGCGGGTGGTGGGGCGGTTATAAATCTCAAACGGGGCGCCAACTTGTTCGGCGATGCCTCCATTCATCACCACGATGCGGTCAGAAATTGACAGCGCCTCTTCCTGATCATGGGTCACGAACAGGGTGGTGATGCCCAGCTTTTGCTGAATCTCGCGGATTTCGTTGCGCAGGCTGACGCGGATTTTCGCATCAAGCGCCGACAGCGGTTCGTCGAGCAGCAGAACCGAAGGTTTGACGGCCAAGGCGCGGGCCAGGGCGACGCGCTGTTGCTGCCCCCCCGACAGCTGGAACGGATAGCGGCTGCCAAGCTCTGGCAGGCCGATCAGTTTCAGCATCTCGGTCACCCGCTCATCGGATTCGGCCCGGCCGACGCCCTTGACCTTTAGCCCAAAGGCCACATTTTGCGCCACCGTCAGGTTGGGAAACAGCGCGTAGGCCTGAAACACCATGCCAATGTTGCGCTGATTTGGGCGTTGGTTCACCACGTCTTTGCCGTCGATCACGATGGCCCCGGAAGACGGCGATTCGAACCCCGCCACCATGCGCAGAACCGTGGTCTTGCCACAGCCCGAGGGCCCAAGCAGCGAGACAAACTCGCCCTTTTCGATGCCAAGGTTGAAATCCTTGACCACCCGCAGCGGGCCAAAGGATTTTTCCACATGCGAGATTTCCAGAAATGCCATCAGCGTGTCGCTCTCGTGTGTTTGGAAAAGCGGGTGATCAGTTGGATCAACCCCATACAGGCCCAAGTGATGGCGAAGGCAATCACGGCAAGGGCGGCGGGTTCATAGGCCTTATTGCCACCCATCCAGACCATATAGGGGCCAAAGGCGGGGCGGTTAAGCAAGGCGGCAAAGACGTATTCACCAATGACGATGGCGAAGGTGAGGAACGCGCCCGACAGCACGGCAACCAGCACATTGGGCAGGATCAGCCGCCAGAGAATGGTCATCCAGCCCGCACCCAACGACTGCGCGGCCTCGGTCAGGGTATTGATGTCGATGGTGCGTAACCCGGTATCTACGGCGCGGTACATATAGGGCAGCGAGAGGACGACATAGCCGAACATCAAGAGGATGTTGGTGCCCATCGCCGAACCTGTCAGCGGCAGGAAGCTGGAGGTATTGTAAAGCCGGATATAGCCAAAGACGATGACGATGGGCGGAATGACCAATGGCAGCAGGGTTATGAATTCCATGATCGGGCGGACGCGGGGCAGTTTGAGGCGGACCCAAAACGCGGTGGGGGCAACGACCAGCACACCGAAGGCGATGGTGAACAGCGCCATCACCACGGAATAGGTGAAGGTGGCAAGGAATTGCGGGTCGGCCATGACGTTGCGGTAGGCATCAAGGCTATAGACGCCGCGGCGGGCGCGCAGCGAAAACTCGAACATGCCGACAAGGGGGAGGAAGAAGTAAAGGACGCCCGCGATCAGGGCGATCCATGACCAGAATTTGGGGGACCAGAGCGATGGGGATTTCATTTGATCCACCTTTCGGCACGCGACCGCAGCACGATGTAGACGAGGTTGGCAATGCCAGTGATGACGATCATGCCAAAGGCGATGGCGTATCCGAGATGCGGGTTTTGCAGGGTATCGCCGCGGATCTGGGCGAAAAGCTTGATCGGGACGATGGAAAGCGACGATCCGGTCAAGGCCATGGCGGTGGCAACCGCGCCAAAGGCATTGGCAAACAGCAGCGCGAAAGTGCCAAGGAGAGATGGCCACAGGACCGGCATGGCGACCATGCGCCAGTATTGCACACCGGTGGCACCAAGGATTTCCGCCGCCTCGCGCCATTCGCGCTTTAACCCGTCAAGGGCCGGGGTGATGATCAGAACCATCAGCGGGATCTGGAAATAAAGATAGACGATGCAGAGGCCCAGAAAGCTGATCAGGTTAAAACCCATCGCAGCAAGGTTCAGGCCGAACAGTTCCTTCATGATCACCGTCACCAGGCCGAGGCGGCCCAAGGTGGCGATAAAGGCGAAGGCCAACGGCACGCCCGCGAAGTTGGAGGCGACGCCGGAAAAGGTGAGGAGCGCGTCACGCAGCCAAGCGGGCAGGCCGCCACGGGTGACGGCGGCAGCAAGCAGAAGGCCGAGGAAGCAGCCAAGGGCGGCGGTGATCAGGCTGATTTTCATCGAAATCCAGAATGGGCCGATGATACTGGGTTGAAAAAGGCCTGCGATGTTTTCAAGCGTGAACCCGCCTTCGGGATTGCGAAACGCGCCAAGCACGATGTTCATCGTAGGCATGATCAGGAACAGCAGGGCAAAGATCAAGAACGGGGCAACACCTACCCAGTTCAGCGATAGTGATCGCCGTTGAGGGCGCGGGGCCCCCGGATTTATGTCTGTCATGCCCCTGCCCCGGATAGAGTAAGGCCCCTGCCCCCAAATTGGGGGCAAGGGCCAAGCTTTGCTTACTCGACGGTTGCGCCGACGGTGGCATCCCAACCGGTGGTCACAGCTTCCTTGTTGGCAGCTTGCTCATCAAGGGTTGGGAACACGGCTTTGGCGTAGGCTTCTGCCGGGGGCAATTTGTCCAGCAGTTCCTGCGGGATCTTGCCAGCGGCAGACATCGCGTTGAAGCGCGCCGGGTGGCAGTAGCCAGCCAGCCAAGCGGTTTGGCCTTCGTCTGAATAGAGGTATTCCATCCAGAGCTTGGCGGCATTCGGGTGCGGTGCATAGGCCGAGATCGCCTGAACATACACGCCAGCCAGCGAGTTCGACGACGGGATCACGACCTCGACGTTCGGGTTGCCAGCAAGGCTGTCGCGCCATGCCAGAACGTTATAGTCCCAAGCGGCGACGATCGGGGTCTGGCCTTGGGCGATGGTGCCCGACTTGCCCGAAACCGGAACGAAATTGCCAGCTTTGTTCAGCTCGGCCATGAATTCCAGACCCTTGGCTGCCGATTCAGCACCCGGAGCAGCCCCACGCTACATGCCAGCCGACATGATCGCAAGGATCGCCTGGTTCGATGCCTTCGGATCACCGGTCAACGCGACCGACGCCGCATATTCCGGCTTCAGAAGGTCAGCCCAGTCAGCAGGCGAGTTGGCAACGAGGTCTTTGTTGATGCCAAAAGCCATCACGCCATAGTAGTCGCCATACCAGAAGCCATCGGCGTCTTTGATATTGTCAGGGATTTCGGCCCAGGTGGCGACTTTATACGGCTGGATCAGGCCATCGGCCTTCATCTGCGGGCCATAAGCCAAGCCTACGTCAACGACGTCGGGGGCTTGCGGGCCGGTGTTGTCTTTGTTGGCCTTGATCGCTTCGACTTCATCGCCCGAACCCGCATCAGGGTTAAGCTCGTTCACGGCGATGCCGGGATACTTGGCTTTGAAGCCATCAATCACGGCGCCATAGCCGCACCAGTCATGCGGCAGCGCAATCACGGTCAGGTTGGCTTCAGCAATGGCGGCGGCTTCGAGGGCAGCCATGTCTTGCGCCGAAACCATGGCGGTCGAGGCAAGCAGCGCCGCGATCGTCAGGCCAGCGGTGGTTTTCTTGAGTGTCATCTATAATCTCCCTTGGGCACTTGCGGCCCGTTCGTGACAACTTGGTGTTATTCTTTAATTGTGACAGTTTCTTACACTGTCCTAAGGCTGATCTAAGCCTGAAAAAAAAATTGCCGCAACGAGTCTGTTACAATTCTGTTACTTTTTATTCAGACCAAACGCTCACGTTCGATCATTTACAGCGTCAAAGCGAAGGCAAAAAGAAACGGAGGCGAAAACCGCCTCCGTTTGCTTGGTTCGATTCGCGGCCCTGGGGCGCGCGTGCCTTCAGAGACGCCTTACAGCATGCCGTCGGCCTTGAGGCCAGCATAGCACTCGTCCAACGATTTCCAGGCACGTTCGATCAGGATATCAATCTCGTCCGTGGTGATGACCAGCGGTGGCGAGATGATCATCCGGTCGCCGACATGGCGCATCACCAGATTGTTGGCAAAGCACCGCTCGCGGCAACGATAGCCCACGGTGCCGTATTTGAACGGGAATTTGGCGCGGGTGGCCTTGTTCGGGGTCAATACCAGCGAGCCCATCAGGCCCACCAGATTGGCCTCGCCCACCAGCGGGTGATCGGTCAGTTTGGCCCATTTTGCCGCGAGGTATGGGTTGGCCACATCGCGCACATGACCGATGATGTTTTCTTCTTCCAGCAAACGCAGGTTTTCGAGTGCTACGGCAGAGGCGACCGGGTGGCCGGAATAAGTGTAGCCGTGGTTGAAATCATCCTCGGCATTGCCGATGACATAGGCGATGTCATCGTTGACGATGCTGCCGCCAATCGGCTGATAGCCCGACGACAGGCCCTTGGCGATGGTCATGATATGCGGTTTGATGCCCATGGTCTGGCTGGCGAACCAACTGCCGGTGCGACCAAAGCCGGTGATCACCTCGTCGACGATCAGGATGATGCCGTAATGGTCGCAGATGCGCTGAATTTCCGGCCAGTAGGTTGACGGCGGGATGATCACGCCCCCGGCGCCCTGAATCGGTTCGGCGATAAAGGCGGCAACTTTGTCGACACCGAGTTCAAGGATTTTCGCCTCTAGCTCGCGCGCCCGGACAAGGCCGAATTCTTCGGGGGTCAGATCGCCGCCCTCGGCCCACCAATGCGGCTGGCCGATGTGTTCAATGCCGTCGATTTTACCACCGCAGGCATGAATATAGGCCATGCCGCCAAGCGAACCGCCGCCCATGGTCGAGCCGTGATAGCCGTTGACGCGGCCAATGATGATGCGCTTTTCCGGCTGACCTTTGATATCCCAATAGCGGCGCACGAGGCGGATGTTGGTATCGTTCGCCTCGGAACCGCTGGATGCAAAGAACACATGGTTCAGATCGCCCGGTGCCAGTTCGGCAAGCTTGGTGGCCAAGGCGATGGCGGGCACATGCGAGGTCATGAAGAAGGTGTTGTAATAGCTAAGTTCTTCGATCTGACGGGCCGCCGCCTGCGCCAGTTCTGACCGACCGTACCCCATGTTGACGCACCACAGGCCCGCCATGCCGTCGAGAATGCGGTTGCCTTCGCTATCGGTCAGCCAAACGCCTTTGGCACCGGTGATGATGCGCGCGCCGCGTTTGGCAAGCGCCCCGTCAGAGGTGAAAGGGTGCATGTGGTGGGCGGCGTCCAGCGCCTGAAGCTCTGCGGTCGGCATATGGTTGGTGATCTTGTTCATGATACCCTCGGGTCTGGCTGGCACCTTGTCCCCGATGGAATCGGCACCACATTCGAGGGTAGAATATGATCAAATCAGTCGGGGTGCAAGGATTTGATCAAATTTCTCGGGCGGTCAGGGCCTGGCGGATTTGATCGACGCCTTGGGCGATATCGGACTCGATGGCGCGCGCCACAGCGGCCCCGTCCCCGGCGCGCATCGCGGCCAAGGCTTCGGAGTGTTTGTCAGGCAGCCCGCCGGTGCCATAGCGGGCACAAACCACGCGCAGCGATGGCCCGAACCGCAGCCACAGCGAGCGCGCGATATCTTCAAGCACGGGGGCGTTTGCGGCCTCGTATAGCGTGAAGTGGAATTGGTGGTTATGGCTGAGATAGCCGCGCACGTCGCCCGACTTGATGGCGGCATCAACGCCTGCGTCATGCGCCTCGATCCGCGCAATCAGGGCGGGCGTCAGGGCGGGGGTGGCAAGGGCGGCCAATCTGGGTTCGACCGAAAGCCGCACGAAGGCCATCTGATCGAGCAAGGCCATGGTCATGCGCGGCACCACGACACGGCGGTTGCCTTGCAGGGTAAGCGCGCCTTCAGCGGTCAGGCGGCGGATCGCCTCGCGCACCGGGGTCATACCGGCATCAAGATCGCGGATCAGGCCCTGAATGGTGACGGGTTGGCCCGGCTCGAGCGTGCCAAACAGCACCATATCGCGCAGGCGGCCGTAGGTGACCTCGTGGGTCGGGATCTTGCGCGCGTCCGCGTCCATGCTGCCTGCCAACTGTTACCGTTACCGGGGCACCATATTCAGGGAATTGCCGTGGGATCAAGCGGGGTTTGCGCACCGGTTTGCCCGCGTGTGTCTGCCTGTGGGGGATGTGTCGCAATTGGGCGGCAAGCGGGGCGCAGGGGCAGCTAGGTTGGGGGGAAATCGGGGGTGGTGCGATGGCTGGGATTGATCAGGGGCGCAAGGGGGGGCGGCGTGCAGGGCGCGAGCGGTCTGAATATGTAAGCCCCCACAGCGCCTATGTGCATCTGCAAAACCCGTTCACACCGCAGCCGGGGTTTTCCGACGATCAGATTGCGGCGATGCACGAGACCGCGTTGCGGGTGTTGGAAGAACTGGGCATCAAGGTGCTGCTGGACGAGGGGCGCGCGATTTTGCGGGCCGGGGGTGCGTTGGTGGATGACGACACCCAGATGGTGCGGATCGGGCGCGATATGGTGACGCAGGCTTTGGCCGTTGCTCCGCGGTCGATCCGGCTGCGGGCGGCCAATCCGGCGCGCGAGCAGGTGTTTACCCCCGGTGCCATGCTGTTCATGGCGGGGGCGGGTTGCCCAAACGCCTATGACCGGGTGCGCGGGCGCAGGCCGGGCAGTTACCGCGACTATCTGGAAACCCTGCAACTGCAGCAAAGTTTCGATGTGATCCACATGCATGGGCCATCAGCGGAACCGCAGGATATTGCGGTGAATGTGCGGCATTACGCGCTGATGCGGGGGCAGCTAACCAATTGCGACAAGCCGTTGTTTGTCTATTCGCGGGGGCGTGCCCAGGTGGAGGAGGCTTTCGAGATGATCCGCTTGGCGCGGGGTTTGGATCTCGCGGGGTTCGAGGATGGGGTTTGGGCATCAACGGTGATCAACACCAACTCGCCCCGGCAGTTGGATATTCCGATGACGCGGGGGATCATTGATTTCGCGCGGGCCAAGCAGATGAGTATCATCACGCCGTTTTGTCTGGCGGGGGCGATGGCACCGGTGACCGTGTCGGGCGCGCTGACGCTGCAACATGCCGAGGCTTTGGCGGGGATTACGCTGGCGCAATTGACGCGGCCCGGTGCGCCGGTGGCTTACGGTGGCTTTTCGTCGAATGTGGATATGAAATCGGGGGCACCGGCGTTCGGAACCCCGGAACATATGCGCGCCTGTCTTGGGTCGGGGCAGTTGGCGCGCCTGATCGGGTTGCCGTGGCGGTCGGCGACCGGGGCTGCGTCGAATGTCGCGGATGCCCAAGGGGCGATGGAGACGGGCATGGCGCTGTGGGGCGCGGTTTTGGCGCAGGCCACGGTGACGGTGCATGCAGCGGGGTGGCTGGAGGGTGGGCTTACCTTTGGCTATGAGAAGTTTATTCTGGACATCGAGGCGCTGCAAACCATTGCCGAACTTGCCGCCCCTGCCCCAGCGGATGCCGCGGCGATTGGCTTTGACGCCATTGCCGAGGTGCCGCCGGGCGGGCATTTCTTTGCCACCAAGCACACGATGGAACGCTATGCGACGGCGTTTTACAAACCCCTCGTTTCGGATTTGTCAAACCACGGCACCTGGGTCGAGGCGGGATCAAAAACCGCCGACCAACGTGCAACGGCGGTATGGCAAGATCGGCTGGCGGGGTTCACCATTCCGGCGGCTTGTGCCGGGGTTGGGGCACGGCTGGCAGGCTTTGTTGCAGACCGCACGGCAGCGGGGGGCGCGCTGCCCGAGGAGTGATTGAACCTAACGCATCAGCTTGACGCAGCGCGGTTGGCATCAGTTTGACGCTTGCGCGGTTGGCGTCAGTTTGACGCTTGCGCGTCGAGCATCCTATCGGCGCTGGCGTCAAACAGAGTGCGGGCATAGTCGGTTTTCATGGCGCGACCGGCGAGGGCTTCGCGGGAAAGTTCCTCTACCGCCTTGCCATTTTGCATCACCAGAACCCGGTCACACATGTGGTCAATCACCGCCAGATCGTGGCTGACCATCAGGAAGGTCAACCCGCGTTCGGCGCGCAGGCGGGTCAGCAGGTTCAGGGTTTCGGCCTGAACCGAGGCATCAAGTGCCGAGGTCGGCTCATCGAGCAACAGAATCTGCGGCTCTAACATCAATGCGCGGGCGATGGCGACGCGCTGACGCTGGCCCCCGGACAACTGATGCGGATAGCGAAAACGGAACGAGGTATCCAGACCGACGTCCTTTAGCGCCTGCACCACGCGGGCATCCGACCCGCCGACACCGTGAATCGCCAGCGGTTCAGACAGCGTGCGGTCAATGGTGTGACGCGGATGGATGCTGGCATAGGGGTCTTGGAACACCATCTGCACCTGAGCGGAAAAGGCTTTGCCGCGCGGGGTCTTGACCGCCTCGCCCGCGATGCGGATGGCACCGCCGCTGATCGGGGCCAGACCACAGATCGCGCGCAGAATCGTCGATTTGCCTGACCCACTTTCACCCACCAGACCAAAGCTGTCCTTCCGGGTGACAGAAAGGCTGACACCTTCGACGGCGCGGACCTCGCGGCCTTTGACGTGGTAGGTAACGGACAGGTTATCAACTTCGATATAAGCCATTGTTATTCCGCCCATTCTGCGGCGCGGTCCAACCCCGGCAAGGGGGTACGTGGACCGCCGATCCGCGGCAGGCAATTCAGCAGGCCAACGGTGTAAGGGTGCTGGGCATGATGCAGGTTTTTCGCCTCAAGCTCTTCAACGATCTTGCCTTTATACATCACCAGAACCCGGTCGCAGAACCGGCCGACAAGGCGCAAATCGTGGCTGATGAAGATCAGGCCCATGCCGCGGGTGCGCACAAGGTTATCCAAGATCGACAGAACTTCGGCCTGAACCGTGACATCGAGGGCAGAGGTGGGTTCATCGGCAATCAACAGATCGGGGTTGGGGATCAGCATCATGGCAATCATCACGCGCTGCCCCATGCCACCCGAAAGCTCGTGCGGAAAGGCATCCATCACCCGCTCGGCATCGCGGATTTGCACGGCTTCCAGCGCCTCGATTGCCTTTTTCTTGGCGTCGATGCTGTTCATCCCATCGCGCAGGCGCAGGCCCTCGGTAAGTTGCGCCCCGATCCGCATCACCGGGTTCAGCGAATATTTCGGATCTTGCATCACCATCGCGATGCGGGGGCCGCGCAGGGCACGCATTTCACGCTCGGATATCTTCATCAGATCAATGCCGTCAAACAGCATTTCCGTGGCCTCGATATACCCCGGCGGGCGGATCAGGCGCAGCACGGAGCGGCCTGTCATGGTTTTGCCCGAACCGGATTCGCCAACGATACCAAGGCGTTCACGGCCAAGGCTGAACGACACGCCACGCACCGCCTGCACCACGCCGGTTTCGGTGTTGAAGGTAACGCGCAGGTCTTTGACCGAAAGCAGCGTCATTTCCCGGCACTCCGCGGGTCAAGCACATCGCGCAGCCCGTCGCCCAGCAGGTTGAAGCCAAGGCTGACGATGAAGATCGCCAAACCGGGGATGGTGGCCACCCACCATTGCTCGAACAAGAACTTGCGCCCGGTCGAGATCATCAGCCCCCATTCCGGCAAGGGCGGTTGCACGCCAAGGCCCAGAAAGCCCAAGCCTGCAGCGATCAGGATGACCCCCGCCATATCAAGGGTGACACGAATAATCACCGATGGCAGACACATCGGCATCACATGGCCCCAGATGATGCGGCCAGCACCTGCGCCTTGCAAACGGACGGCGGCAATATAGTCGGAATTGCGCACTGTCAGGGTTTCGGCGCGCGAGATCCGGGCATAGGGCGGCCAAGCGGTGATGGCGATGGCAAGCACGGCATTTTCAATCCCCGGCCCCAACACGGCCACCAGAGCCAGCGCCAGGATAAGCCGCGGGAAGGCGAGGAAAATATCAGTGATCCGCATCAGGATCTGATCGGTCCAGCCGCCAAAGTAGCCTGCCACCGTACCGACCGCCAAGCCAAGGATCGGCGCGGTAAAGGCCACAAGGGCAACGATATAGAGTGTGATCTGCGAGCCAAAGACGATCCTTGTCCAGACATCGCGGCCAAAATCGTCGGTGCCAAGCCAGTTGCCCGGTGTGCCAGGGGGCAGCAATCGGCGGGTCAAATCCTGGGTAAAGGGATCATGCGTGGCAATCAGCGGCGCAAAGGCCGCCATCGCCAGCAACATAGCCACGATAAACAGGCCTACCATCGCCAACTTGTTGCGCCGCAAACGCAGCCAGCCCAAATAGCTTTGCCCCAGTTTGGCCTGCAGCCGCGACGACGGATTTGGGTCGCGCAGCCATGCGATTGTGCCTGCCATTTACCGGGCCTCCATCAACGTGCCCTCGGATCGACAAGGCGGTAAAGAATGTCTGACACCATATTCAGCATCACAAACACGGTGCCGACAACCACGGTGCCGCCCAGTACGGCAGGCATGTCGGCCACAAACAGCGCATCGGTGATATAGCTGCCAAGGCCGGGCCAAGCGAAGATGGTTTCGGTCAGCACCGACCCTTCAAGCAGATAGGCATAGCTAAGGGCGACCACAGTGATCAGCGGCACCATGACGTTCTTCATCGCATGCACCCAGATCACCCGCCATTCCGGCATGCCTTTGACGCGGGCGGTGGTGATGTATTCCTGACCCAGTTCATTCATCATGAATGATCGGGTCATGCGGCTGATATACGCCATGGAGACATAGCCCAAGAGCCCGGCAGGCAGGATGATGTGGCTGATGGCATTGGTGAACATATCCCAGCGACCGGCAAGCAGAGTGTCGATCAGGATCATGCCGGTATAGGGTGTCACCTCGAATTCATACAGCATGTCAAACCCGGCATCCAACCGCCCCGGACCGCCGACCCAGCCAAGTTGGCCGTAAAACAGCAATAACCCCATCAAACCCAGCCAGAACACCGGCATCGAATAGCCCATCAAACCCACCAGTCGCACGACTTGATCGGCCAGGGATCCGGGTTTGGTGGCAGCAAGCACCCCCGCAGGCACCCCAAACAGCACGCCAAATATCGTGGCCAGGGTTGAAAGTTCCAGTGTCGCGGGAAAGTAGCGCGCAATGGCATCCATCACCGGCTCGCGGGTGCGGATGGATTGGCCCAGATCGCCGTGAATGGCGTTCCAGACATAGATCCCGAATTGCTTCCACATCGGTTGGTCAAGGCCAAGCGCGATGCGGGTTTCCTCGATCTGCGCGTTGGTCGCGCGTTCGCCGACGATGGCCAACACCGGGTCGATCGGCACCACGCGGCCAATGATGAAGGTGACCAGCAACAGGCCCAGCAAGGTCACACTAAGTGACAATGCCAGCCCGCCAAGGCTGAACAAATGCGCACCAAGGCGCGAGGGTTGGGGGGATTGGCTCATGCGTGCAGGACTGGTGGCGCCCCCGGATGCAAATCCGCGGGCGCCGAACCGTCGTTACTTTGTCAACAACCAGTAAGAGGCCGAATCGATGGCCCCACCAGAGTAGAAGCCACTGACATTGGCGCGCATTGCCGTTTGGTAGCCGATCTGGAACATCACGATGAACGGCGATGTATCGCGGTGTGCGATCTGAATTTCTTCATACATCTTCTGACGCGTTGCCGCGTCCCGCTCCATCACGGCGGCTTCGGTTTTGCCATGCAACTCGCCCGGATCATAGGCGTTGCGCCATGCAAGGCCGCCGGTCGATGCACCGTCAGCATTGTCGGCGTTCATCGAAAACGCCGAGGCGTTGGTATGCGGATCGGGGTAATCGGGGCCCCAGCTTTGCAGCGTGGCGTCATGTTGACGGGCGCGGTATTGCTTTAGCTGTTCCGCACCTTCGCCGATATCAAGTTCCACCGTGATCCCGGCCTGCCCAAAGGTATTCTGGATCGACTGAGCCATTTCCATCCGGTCGGCAGCGTTGCGGACCGAAAGCTTGATCGTCGGGTTGGCAACACCGGATTCAGCCACCAGCGCCTTGGCCTTTTCCACGTCGAGTTTGTAGGGCGTGTCTTCCAGCGCGCCAAGGTAACCCTTGGGCAAATACGCCTGATGCACAACCATGTTGCCCTTCAGGAAGGTGTCGGCCATGCCCTGATAATCAACCGCCCAACGCATTGCTTCCAGAAGTTTTGGATTGGTGTAGTTGGGGTTCTTTTGGTTGAAGGCAAGATAGAATACCTGACCACCGACATCGGCCTGAATCTTGACGTCGGCATTGCCGGTCAGGCCTGCGATATCCACCGGTGTCAGTTCGCGGGCGACGTCGATGTCGCCTTTTTCGATCATCAAACGCTGGGTGGCGGCTTCGGGCACATGCTGCATGAAGATGTTCTTCAAGATCGCATCACCGCGCCAATAGCCCGGACGTGCCTCAAGCAGATAGCCCTCGTTTGGCTTGTAGGATTTCAGGGTATAGGCCCCGGTGCCTGCGGAATTATTCTTGAGCCATTCGTTGCCCATATCTTCGCCGACGGCATTCGCCATCACGGTTTCGCGGTCAACAATCGACGCGATGCCCGAGGTGAGGCAGTTGTAAAGGAACGACGGCGCATATGCTTTATCAAGCTTGAGCGTCAAAGTGTCGCCCGCACCGGTCACCATGGCGTCGACGTTTTCAGCCGTCCAACCAAACTGACCCAGGATGAACGCAGGCGATTTGTTCAGCTTGATCGCGCGCTGCAATGAATAAGCGGCATCTTCAGCGCGGACCGGATTGCCGGAACTGAAGGTGATGCCGGGCTTCATCTTGAAGGTATAGGTCATGCCATCATCGGCCACAGACCAGCTTTCGGCCAGACCGGGAACCAAAACACCCGGTTGCAGCGGATCAAGCTCGATCAGGCCATCATAGGTGTTGTTGATGACGTCAAGGCCCGAGAATTCATATGCCTCGCCCGGATCGAGCGACACGATGTCGTCGATGGCATCAGCGATCACCAGCGTATCGGCAGGGGTTTCAGCAAACAGCGCCGAAGGGGCGGCGCCCAGCATCAGAGCGGAAAGGGCAAATGCGCCCACCCGGCGAAGGGTCGGTTCAAGATACATTGTAAGCTCCCAGTTTTATTGTTGTTTTCATTGTCATTGCCCAGTGCAGCACCGGGGGATTCCTTGACCAATTGGGCAACTTCTGTTCGGGCTTGTCAAGCCGTCCTGCTGCTGTTTCAAGGGGTATCGACAGAGGCACCGATCTGAGGAAAAACACCATGACAGTCCAGCCGATGTTTGATGGCCACAACGACGTGTTGCATTGTCTTTGGGCAGAGGGTGACCGCGAGGGGGCGGCCTTCTTTGCCGGGCGCGAGGGCAACCTTGATCTGGAAAAATGCCGGGCGGGCGGTTTTGCCGGTGGTTTTTTTGCGATCTGGGTGGCGGGTGACAGCAGTCTTGACCCCGACCCAAAGGCCACCTTGCGGCGGTTTCAGCCGATTGACGTGACGCGCGCCAAGGCGGAAACGCTGGAAATGGCCTCGGTTTTGTTGCGCATGGCGCGGGCGCGGCCAGATGCGATCCGGGTTTGCACCCGCGTGGCTGATATTGCGGCGGCGCGGGCGGAGGGTGCGATTGCTGCCTTGATGCATGTCGAGGGCTGTGAAGGCATCGGCCCGGATCTGGACGAATTGCTGGTTTTACATGCGGCGGGTCTGCGCTCGCTTGGGCCGGTATGGTCGCGATCCAACATCTTTGGCCATGGGGTGCCGTTCAATTTTCCGGCCTCGCCCGATACCGGGCCGGGGTTGACCGAGGCGGGAAAGCGGTTGGTGACATGCTGCAACGACATGAAAGTGTTGGTGGATCTAAGCCATCTGAATGAAGCGGGATTTTGGGATGTGGCAAAGGTCAGCACAGCGCCTCTGGTTGCCACCCATTCCAACGCCCACACGGTAACGGCGGCCACCCGTAACCTTACGGATAAACAGCTTGGCGCGATTGCCGCCTCTGGTGGTCTTGTCGGGTTGAATTTTGGGGTGCAATTTCTGCGAACCGATGGGATCAAGAACCCCGCAACGCCCCCCCAAGACCTGATCCGGCATCTGGATCATCTGATCGGCGAACTGGGCGAAGGGGGTGTGGCACTCGGGTCGGATTTCGACGGCGCGATGATGCCGGAGTTTTTGAACTCGGCGGCCGGATTGCCGCTTTTGGTGCAGGCAATGGTTGACGCTGGTTATGGCAAAACGCTGATCCGGCGCTTGCTTTGGGACAATTGGCTGGACGTTTTGGGGCGGACCATCGGGTAGAGTTTTTTTGCGCTCTATCGGGTTCTTCCGATAAAGCGCAAAACGCAGCCTTCTTAGCCTGCTTTGGTCTTGGATTGCTTTCAATCTGATTCAGATTAAAAGCAATCCGCTCTAGGCCCGCCGCCAAAGTTTTTGCGAGCGGTGCCGTTCAGGTTTTGAACACGCGGTAAATCGCCGGGATCACCAGAACCGTCAACAAGGTGGAACTGAGAAGCCCAAACAGCAACGAGATCGCAAGGCCCTGAAAAATCGGGTCAGACAAGATCACCACGGCGCCAATCATCGCCGCAATCGCCGTCAGCAAGATCGGCTTGAAGCGGATCGCCCCGGCCTCGATCAGGATATCGACCGGGCTTTTGCTTTGATCGGCATTGCGGATGAAATCGACCAGCAGGATCGAGTTGCGCACGATGATACCCGCAAGCGCGATAAAGCCGATCATCGAGGTGGCCGAGAACGGCGCGCCAAACAGCCAGTGGCCCAACATGATGCCAAGAAACGTCAGCGGAATCGGGGTCAAAATCACCAGCGGCAGGCGGAAAGAGCCAAACTGCGCCACCACAAGGATGTAAATTCCCAGCAGCGCCACCCCAAATGCCGCCCCCATATCGCGGAAGGTCACGAAGGTTACCTCCCATTCGCCATCCCAAAGCAGGGTGGTCACGGTTTCATCTTCGGGTTGGCCGTTCAGGGAAATCACCGGTTTGGTGCCGGGTGCCCATTCCATCGCGTCCAGCGCCTGCCCCACGGCGATCATGCCGTAAAGCGGGGCCTCAAAATCACCTGCCAGTTCGGCGGTGACCATTTCAGCGTCGCGACCGTTGTGGCGAAAGATCGGGAACGAGGCGCGTTCTTCGCTGATGCGAATGACGTCGCCCAGTTCCACCACGCCGCGCGCACCGGGCAAGACGTTGGCGGGGATCGGGGTGGACAAGAAACGCTCGTCCAAAGTGCGATCGCCTTTGGCGCGCTTGATCTCGATCGGGATCGGCTGGCGCCCTTGGCCACGGTGCGAATAGCCCACGGTCTGGCCGCCGTTCAGAAGTGCCAGGGTGTCGAATACATCCTGTTCCTGCACCCCAAAGAACTCGAGGTCGTCGGT
>JBAVTI010000349.1:0-4452 GCA_049696055.1 Paracoccaceae bacterium
CCCCTTGGCCACCTTCGAGCCGGGCCTCAGCCGCGCCGACCTTAATGATCGCGCCATTCAGGCCCTGCGCCTCGTCGGCCTTTCCGCCGATTTCGCCGCCCGCTACCCGCATGAATTATCCGGCGGCCAAGCCCAACGCATCGGCATCGCCCGCGCCATCATCGGCAAGCCCAAGCTTATCGTTTGTGACGAGCCGGTCTCGGCGCTTGACGTCTCGATCCAGGCCCAGGTCGTCAACCTGTTGATGGACTTGAAAGATCAGCTTGGCCTTGCGCTGATCTTCATCTCGCATAACCTTGCTATCGTGCGCCACATCAGCCACGACATCATGGTGATGTGCCTTGGCCGCACCGTCGAATCCGCCCCGCGCGACGCCTTTTATGCCCACCCCCTGCACCCCTACGCCCAAGCCCTCAAATCCGCCGTCCCCGAGCCTGATCCCAAAATCGAGCGCACCCGCCGCAACCAATCGCTGCCCGGCGATCTGCCGTCGGTCCTTGACCCGCCGCCCGGCTGCGTCTTTGCCACCCGCTGCCCCCGCACCACCGATCTTTGCCGCACCACCCGTCCGGCCTTGCGCGATTTTGGCCACCGCCATGCCGCCTGCCACCATATCGAAGGCTACCCCCAAAAGGCTGATCCATGACCGACCCCGCCCCCCAATGGGCCTGCATGCCGCAAATCACCTGCCTGCGCGCCTCCGCCATTGGCACAGGGCCGTTCTGGGTCTGGTCTGGCCTGACCCAAACCGACAAGGCCGACACCGCCCCACCCGATGCCACCGCACCACCTTGCCCGACTTTGGCCACCGTCAAACCGCCTGCCACCCTATCCAAGGCTGACACATGACCGATCTCGCCCTCCAATGGGCCTCCGTGCCGCAAATCACCTGCCTGCGTGCCTCCGCCGATGGCGCTTGGGCGTTCTGGGTGTGGTCTGGCCTGACCGAGACTGACGAGGTCTACGCCGCCCCCACCGATGGCACCGCCGCACCCGAGCGCCTGACCTATGGCCAAGATCACTTCTCCATCCGCGACGTCTCGCCCGATGGCAGCCGCCTGATCCTTGCGCAATCGATTTCCGCAAATGAACATGATCATCTGTTCGTGCTTGATCGCGCTGCAAACAATCGCCTTACCCAGCTGACCCCCACCCAAAACACCCACTACCTTTACGGCGGCAGCTTCACCCCCGATGGCCGCGCCGTGGTTTTCGTGGCCGATCACGATTATGCCACTGGCCAAACCACCCCCGGCGGTTGGGTCTGGCACCAAGACCTCGCGTCCGGCACCCGCACGGTCCTCGCCAAATCCAGCACACCGTTCGAGCGCGGCATTTCCTTCGGCCCCTCGGGCAACGAAATCCTGTGGCACCGCCATGAGCATGCCCCCGCAGGCACCCAACTTTGGCTGATGGCGGCCGACGGCAGCAACCTGCGCCAGGTTCTGAACTTTGGCCCCACCAACAACACCCGCGGCGACTGGATTTCCGATGATCAGATCGCCTTCGTCACCGATCACCAGGGCCGCGATGCGACTGGCATTCTTACTCTTTCCACCGGCCATATCGACTGGCTGGCATCCGAACCGGCACTCTACCCGCATGAGATTATCGCCGGGCAGGGCACCTTTGTCTGCATCGCCCACGATGCCTCGCGCAGCCACGCCACGCTATGGAACGGCCACCTCCGCCCGCTGCCCAATCCCACCAACCGCCGCTCGCTGCTGCCCCACGCAGCTCTTCCGGATGGCGGCTGGCTGGCCGAGGCTTATGACGCCGACGCCCCCCACCAGCTTGTCCGCCTGCACCCGGGCGGCACCGCCACCCCGATCGCCACCCCCACAGCCAACCCCGCTTTGCACTTCACCACGCCCCGCGATTACCGCTGGCACGCCCCCGACGGCACCGCCTGCCAAGGCTGGCTTTACACCCCCAACGGCCCGTCCAAAGGCCTGATCACCTATGTCCACGGCGGCCCGACATGGCATTCCGAAGACTGGGTGAACCCCAAAATCGGCTACTGGGTCCAGCTTGGCTATACCGTCCTCGACCCCAACTACCGCGGCTCCACCGGTTTCGGCATGGCCTACCGCGAGGCTGTCAAAACCGACGGCTGGGGCGGGCGCGAGCAGTCCGACATCCGCGCCGGCATCCAATCCCTCGTCAACGACACCCTTGCCCAGATCGGCAAAATCGCTGTCACAGGCAACTCTTACGGCGGCTTTTCGTCCTGGATCGCCATCACCCGCCACGCCGATCTAGTCACCGCCGCCATGCCGATGTGCGGCATGTATCGCCTTGATATCGACTATAACGAGACCGAAATGCCCCACGGCCGAGCCTATTCTCAGGAAATGATGGGCGGCACCCCCGATCAGTTCCCCGAAAAATACGCCAACGCCTCACCCGGCAATTTCATCCACCTCATCAAGGGCCACCTGCTGATCGTCCACGGCCTTGCCGACAGCAATGTTGGCCCCGAAAACACCCATGCCGCCCTCCGCGAGCTTACCGCCGCAGGCATCCCCCACGACGCCCTGCTGTTTGATAACGAAGGCCACGGCATCGCCCGCCGCACCAACCTCGCCCGCTACCTTGCCCGCACCGAAACCTTTCTCAACCACGCCTTCACCACCCCATAAACCCAAAACCGGAACGCCCCCATGCCCCTGCACGATTTCTTCACCGCCGCCCCGCATGACGATGGCACCCCGGTGATGGGCCATTACTACCAGATCGCCTCGAACGATCCCTTGAAACCCCAGGTCTGGGGCTACACCGATGCGCTTAGCTATAGCCCCGGCGACACCCTGCACCTTCACGTCACCTCCAACGCCGCCTCGGTCCAACTGACGATCACCCGTGACGGCCTCTCCCCCACCCAAGTCCACACCCAAACCATTCCCGCAGGCTTTGCCCCCACCCCCGCCGATTGCTCCACCACCGGCTGCCATTGGCCCGAACGCTTTGCCCTGCAAATCCCCGCCAATTGGCAATCGGGCGTCTACCGCGTCACCCTTGCCACCCCCGGCCATGCGTCCGACCACATGTTCGTCCTCAAGGCCGCCCAACCATCGGCCAAACTGCTGATGATCCTCGCCACCGGCACATGGTGCGCCTACAACGACTGGGGCGGATCAAACCACTACCAAGGCCTCACCGGCCCCCAGGGCCAGGACTTTGCCCCAAACGTCTCGCTACTGCGCCCTTGGGCTGCGGGCTTCGTGCAATGGCCCGCCGACGCCCCCCGCATTCCCCACGCCTCGCCCCTGCTGCAAAAACCGCAATACCCGCACATGGACTACGCCCGCGCAAACGGCGTCTCAAAGAAATACGCCTCCTCCGGCTGGGCCGCGTTCGAGCGCCCGTTTGCCCTGTGGTGCCAATCCCAAAACATCGACCTCGACTACACCACCCAGCACGACCTGCACCGCGACCCTCAGGCGCTGGCCAATTACCCCCGAACCCTGATCGTCGGCCACGATGAATACTGGACATGGGAAATGCGCGACCACCTCGACGCTTATATCCAGAATGGCGGCCAACTCGCGCGCTTTGCTGGCAATTTCTTCTGGCAAACCCGCCTCTCGCCCGATCTTGCCACCCAAACCTGCTTCAAGACCCGCGCCGATACCGAAGACCCCGCCCGCGATACCAACCGCATCACCTCGTATTGGGATCACCCAAAAGCCGCCCGCCCCGCCACCGCCAGCATGGGCCTCACCGGGTCCGCAGGCGTCTATGCCGGGTGGAGCCGTTGCGCCGCCCATGGCTCGGGTGGCTTTACCCTTTACCGCCCCGACCATTGGTCGCTCAAAGGCTCGGGCTTGGGCTACGGCGACATCCTCGGCGCAGAGTCCAAAATCTTTGGCTATGAGGTTGACGGCATCGACTATACCATGACCCAAGGCCTGCCCTTCCCCGCCGAAAATACCGGCCTCGATGGCCCCCTCACCCTGATTGCCCTCTCCCCCGCCACCACCCTCTCGCATTCCACCGGCGATCACGACGCCGATGATTTCATCGGCAGCCTCGACGCCGAAGAAGTGGCCGCCACCATCTACGGCGAGATCACCCCAGAAACCGTGGCACGCGCCTCTCGCGGCAACGGTGCGATGGCCGAATACCACCACGGGCGCGGCACCATCCTGAACGCCGCCAGTTGCGAATGGGTGGCCGGGCTGATCAAACGCGAAGCGGCGGTTGAACAGGTGACGCGGAACATTTTGGTAGGGGAATGGGGGTAAGGGTGCCGTGTGTCCATCGCAGCACCGACGTCCCGGAATTGCAACCGTCAAAGCTGATGTGCATCAATGCCCTCGTCTCCAATTCTTGCTTTACTAAAGGTGCGCACTCCCAATTTGGGAAAATCGCGCCCTCACTGCAAAGGAATGGAAAATGGACAAAGATCGAGTCGCGGGTTCCGCGAAAGTGGTAAAAGGCAAGATCAAG
>JBAVTI010000350.1:0-3745 GCA_049696055.1 Paracoccaceae bacterium
TCATCGATCCGTCACCTCGCGGCAACTTCTCTACTAAGCCGATATGCTAGCGTTAAACGTCGAAACGTCCAAACCGCCCACATATCTCTTCAGATACTTACAGTTTCAAAGAGCTAGAAGACAAAAAATAATCAGCACGCTGACACTTCAGCGTAACCAACCGCCTTATCTTCAGATTTTTTCGGCTTTCCGTTTCTGCTTTCGCATCCGCTTCCGTCCGCACCATCACGTTTCCGCTTCGGTGAGGCGGTATTTAGGGAAGCGCGCAGGAACCCGCAAGCGAAAAAAACAGATTGATGACATCTTTTTTCATAAGCACTGTATGTTGCACAATATATGGGGGTTGGCGCAATATTGGGCACAATTGACCCCCCATCCCGCGCAAGATTGTATCGCAGAGGGGGATGGTTCACGCCAGCCGTGGGGCGGGCGCACGCTGCTTAGGGGCGACTCGCAGGGCCAGCAGCGCCAAAGTGGCGGCAAAATACAGGATCGGCTCGATCGGCCATGCCTTTACCAGCACAATATAGTGCAAAGCCCCCGCAAAAGCCGCGAGATAGGTCAGGCGATGCAGTTTTTGCCACGCCGCAGCCCCCATCCGGCGAATCGACGCGCTGTTTGATGTCACCGCCAGCGGCACCATGGCCACGAACCCCAGCATCCCGATGATGATATAGGGCCGCTTCCACAGGTCGGCGCCAATCTCGGCCCAGCGCAGTTGCAGGTCCAGCAGCACCCATGTCGCCAGATGCAGGCTGACATAGCCAAAGGCCACCAGCCCAATCGCCCGCCGGAACTTCAACAGGGTCACGCC
Organism: Paracoccaceae bacterium; assembly: GCA_049696055.1. GTDB lineage: Bacteria > Pseudomonadota > Alphaproteobacteria > Rhodobacterales > Rhodobacteraceae > JBAVTI01. Next base: position 815 of record JBAVTI010000350.1, read on the forward strand.
GGTGAACCGCCGCAATGGCGTGACACACAGCCCGGCCAGCAGCATCTGCAATGCCAACTCGCCCAGCTGGTGCTCGATTGCCTTTACCGGGTCCACCCCCAGCCCGCCACCAAGCGCCTGCCACACCAGCCACGCCACTGGCAGCAGACCCAGCACATAAACCACCCAAGCCGGCACCCGCCGCAGCGCACCATTGATCTGCGCCACCATGTCAGTAATCCTTGGCCAGATCCTGGCCCGCATATAGCCCCGCCACCTGATCGCCATACCCATTGAACATCTGCGTATCGATGCGCTTGGCAAACAGGCCGCCGCCGACCCGCCGCTCACTTGCCTGTGACCAGCGCGGATGATCGACCGTCGGGTTCACGTTGGAATAGAAACCATACTCGCTGGGCCCAAGGGTATTCCACGTCGTGATCGGCTGGCTATCGGTCAGGGTGATCTTCACAATCGCCTTGATGCTTTTGAAGCCGTACTTCCACGGCACCACCAACCGGATCGGCGCGCCGTTCTGCCGCGGCAGGTCTTCGCCATAAAGCCCGGTCGCCAAAATGGTCAGCGGGTTCATCGCCTCATCCAGCCGCAACCCCTCACGGTAGGGCCAATCCAGCAGCGAGGTGTTTTGCTGCGGCATTTCCTCGGGGCGCATCAGGGTTTCAAACGCCACATATCTGGCGCTTGGCTGTACCCCCACCTTCTTTAGTAACGCGCCCAACTCGAACCCCTGCCACGGCACCACCATCGACCACGCCTCGACGCAGCGGAACCGATAGATCCGCTCTTCAATCGGCGCATCTTTCAAAATGTCGGCAAGATCATAGCTGCCCGGCTTGTCCACCATGCCATCAATCTGAATTGCCCATGGTGCCACCGTCAAACCACCGGCGTTGGCGGCAGGATCGGCCTTGTCGGTCCCGAATTCATAATAGTTGTTGTAGCTGGAAATATCTTCCAGCGTGTTGGGTGCCTCGTCGGTTGAATAGGCACTGGCAAGGGCGGGTGACGCCACGGCCATTGCGCCAGCGCTGGCAATCAACTGCCTGCGGTTCAGCCACACCCCTTTTGGCGTCACATCAGACCATTTCAAATCACTGCTAAAACCCCGGCGCATCAATCATCTCCTGTACCTTGCTATGTGGGCAATCTGGACGCATAGACGCAAAAGGCAAAATCATCTTGTTTCACGATTGCAGGATGGCACTGTAACAAACGCCGGATCACCACCGTTCTGGTCACACTCGCTCACCTTTGGTCACATGAAGTTGAGTTGAAATTGCACAACCTGGCGGCTTAGCGCGCCCTTGCGACCGGTCAATCCCCACTCGCGCAATTTTGCTCCTGATCCATATCACCCCCGCCGCCGTTATCCGTTCGCCAAGCTGAATTGGCAGATCAAACGGGAGTGACACCAATGATCCGCAGAACTTTTATCGCCCTTACCGCAGCGACCGCCTTTCTGTCGGCCCCAGCCTTCGCTGAAAGCCACAGCAAGGATATCGTCGACACCGCCGTCGCCGCAGGTAACTTTACCACCCTTGCCGCAGCTCTGACTGCCGCAGGCCTTGTTGAAACCCTGAAGGGCGAAGGCCCGTTCACCGTCTTTGCCCCCACGGACGCCGCCTTTGCCGCCCTGCCTGCAGGCACCGTCGAAGACCTGCTCAAGCCGGAAAACAAAGACAAGCTGGTGGCGATCCTGACCTACCACGTCGTAGCTGGCAAAGTGATGTCAACCGATCTGACCGAAGGCATGATGGCCAAAACCGTCCAAGGCGGCGAGGCAACCATCACCCTCGAAGGTGGCGCCAAGGTTGACGGCGCAGTGATCTCTGCTGTCGATATTGAGGCGTCAAACGGCGTCATCCATGTGATCGACTCGGTGATCATGCCAAAGATGTAAACTTGGTTCCCGGGGCGGATTGCAAAATCCGCCCCTTTCCTTTTGCGCAATCATAATTAACGGGAGGTCAAAAATGAACCGTCGCTTTGCCCTGCGCAGCTTGATCGCAACTGGTGCGATTGCCTTTATCACGGCCTGCGCGCCGATGACTCCAAAGGCACCAGATATCGTTGATATCGCCGCCTCCAACGATGATTTCTCCACTCTCGTGGCTGCCGTGACCGCCGCCGGTCTGGTTGAAACGCTTAAGGGCGACGGCCCCTTCACCGTATTCGCCCCAACGAACGAGGCTTTTGCTGCCTTACCCGCTGGCACCGTCGAAGATCTGCTCAAGCCCGAAAACAAAGACAAGTTGATTGCTATCTTAACGTATCATGTCGTGCCCGGTGCCATCACATCGGATCAACTGGCCGGAAAACGTCAGGATGTCGCCACTGTGCAAGGCAGCACCGTCCACATCGATGGTCGCTCGGGCGTCAAGGTCAACAAGTCCCGCGTCACAACCGCAGACATCCGCGCCTCAAACGGCGTGATCCATGTGATCGACAAGGTTCTGTTGCCACCGATGTAGACGAACACGGTCTGGTCTGGCTGGGTCAGGCGGCCGTTTCCTCTGCCTGTCCCTGACCAATAGCCGTTGACAGCGCAATCATGCAAAGGGCCGGGGCAGTTACCCACCCCGGCCCTTGCCTTAAAGTCACCCGCGGTTAGTGAACCACAGCCTCGGCAGGCCGCTCACGTCGAGACGCACTTACCCGGTCGCCGATGATCAGGCCATCGGCCCCTGCGCTGATCGTCACCGTCGATCCGTCCATCACATCGCCCGACAAGATCATGCTGGCCAACGGATCCTGCAAATGCCGCTGGAACACCCGCTTCAATGGCCGCGCCCCGAACACCGGGTCATAGCCCTCATCCGCTAGCCAATCCTTCGCAGCCGTATCCAGCTCCAACACGATCTTGCGGCTGACCAGACGTTTCTCCAGCAGCTTCAGCTGGATCTCGACAATCGCGCCCATATCGTCGCGGCC
>JBAVTI010000351.1:0-16601 GCA_049696055.1 Paracoccaceae bacterium
CCTTCTGCCCTCATCCAATCGTCAATTGCGGCGATTTGCCCGGCACTTAGCCGCAGGCCAAGCTTTGATCGGCGCCAGACCACATCTTCGGCGGTGCGGGCATATTCGCGCGCCATCAGCCAGTGCAATTCCACCTCTGTGAGGCCGGCGCCGAAGGAACGGCCAAGGTCGGCGTCAGACCGGGCCGCGCCCAGTAGGGTTGGCGCTTCGGTGCCATAGGCACGGATCAGGCGGCGGCAGGTATAGTCGGACAGGAACGGGTAGCGGATCTTGAGTTCGCGGATCAGAACCGGCACATCGGCCACCGGAAAGTTGCCACCGGCCAGCGGCACGCCCGCCGTCCAGTCGCCTTGGGTCGGCGTCACGAAGGGCGCGATCTTGGCCAGCGCCGCTTCGGACAGTTTGCGATAGGTGGTGATCTTGCCGCCAAAGACCGACAGGATCGGCGGCCCTTCGGCGTTCAGCGACAGGACGTAATCCCGCGTTGCCGCCTGTGCCGATTTGGCCCCGTCATTGTAAAGCGGACGCACCCCGGAATAGGTCCAGACCACATCGTCAACCGTGACCGGCCTTGCGAAATACTGACTGGCGAATTTCAGCAGATAATCCCGCTCGGCCTCGGTGCAGGCGACCTTCCCGGGCGCGCCCTTGTGGTCGGTGTCGGTGGTGCCGATCAGGGTAAAATCCTGCTCGTAGGGAATGGCGAAAATAATCCGCCCATCCGTGCCCTGAAAGAAATAGCATTTGTCGTGATCAAACAGCCGCTTGGTCACGATATGGCTGCCGCGCACCAGCCGCACGCCTTCGGTCGAATTGATCCGCGCCACATTGCGGATGATGTCTTCCACCCACGGTCCGCCCGCATTCACCAAAGCGCGGGCAAAATGCGCGTGTTGCCCCTGATTATCTTCGGTCACGATCCGCCAAAGCCCGCCCTCGCGGGTGGCTGACAACACTTTGGTGCGCACCATGATCTGCGCGCCCCGCGCCTCGGCATCGCGTGCGTTCAGCACCACAAGCCGCGAATCCTCGACCCAGCAATCGGAATATTCATAGGCCCGGATGAACTTGGGGTTCAGAACCGCGCCCGCCGGATCCCTGCGCAAATCAATCGTCCGGGTGCCGGGCAAAATCTTGCGCCCACCCAGAGTGTCGTACAAAAACAACCCCAGCCGGATCAACCACGCAGGCCTGCGCCCCTTCATCCAAGGCATCACCAACGCCAGAATTTTTGAGGTCGGTGTATCGCTTTCGAACCGCATATCCTTATGAAAAGGCAGAACAAACCGCATAGGCCAGCTGATGTGTGGCATCGCGACCAACAGAGTTTCACGTTCTTCCAGCGCCTCGCGCACCAGACGAAATTCGAAGTATTCCAGATAGCGCAGCCCGCCATGGAACAGCTTGGTCGAGGCGCTGGACGTCGCCTGCGCCAGATCACCCATTTCCGCCAGCCGCACCGAAAGGCCGCGCCCCGCGGCATCGCGGGCAATGCCGCAGCCATTGATGCCACCACCAATGATAAACAGATCCACAGGCTGATGGGCAGCATCCGTCAGGCTCACGCTGGTCTCCCCCCATTGCGGCACGTCGAATAGGTGATCAATTTGAATCGATCTGTCAAAGGGATTTTTCGTTTATGCGCGATTTTTGCAAAAGCGAATATTTTCGATCATTACCGCCACCTGCGATTGCGGGCGCGAAAGGGCAATTTCCCGCGTTCCGCCACGCCGGGCGGGCAGGGTATCAAAAACCAATCTTCGGAATTTACGCCCGCGAAACGCCGCGTCTTAGCCGATCTTCATCACGATCTTGCCAACATGCCCCGGATTCTCGATCCGCCAATGGGCGGCAGGTGCGTCGATCAGCGCGTATTCGCTGTCCATCACCGGTCGTAGTGCCCCGCGCGCAATCATCGGCCAAACATGGGTTTCCAGCTCGCTTGCATAACGAGCCTTGGCCAAATCAGATTGGGGCCGCAGGGTCGATCCGGTGATGGTCAATCGCCGCATCATCACCTCGGCGAAGTTCACCTCGACCTGCGAACCGGTCAGAAACGCGATTTGCACCAACCGCCCGTCATTGGCCAACGACTTGATATTGCGCAGCATATATTTGCCGCCAACCATATCAAGGATCAGATCCATCCCCCCATTTGCCAGCATCACCGGCACGAAATCCGCCTCGCGATAGTTCACCGCAACCTCGGCCCCCAGACCCACGCAGGTCGCACATTTCGCGTCCGACCCGGCGGTGGTGAAAACCCGCGCCCCAAGCGCATGTGCAATCTGAATGGCCGTGGTGCCAATGCCCGAGGTGCCGCCATGCACCAAGAACCGCTCGCCCGCCTTTAGCCCGCCGCGCATCACCACATTGGACCAAACCGTAAAACAGGTTTCCGGCAAACACGCCGCTTCGCGCAGGCTCATGCCTTCGGGTATCGGCAGGGCGTGGTCGGCTTGCGTCAGTGCGTATTCCGCATAGCCGCCCCCCGGCAGCAACGCGCAAACCGCGTCCCCCACCGCCCAGCGCACAACACCCGGCCCCACCGCCGCCACATGCCCCGAACATTCCAACCCCGGCAGCTTAGACGCCGTCGGCGGCGGCGCATAAAGCCCGGCCCGTTGCAGCGCATCCGGCCGGTTCACCCCGGCATAGGCCACCGCAATCAGTATTTGCCCATGCCCCGGCACCGGAACCGGCACCGAACAGGGTTTTAGAACATCCGGCCCGCCGGGTTCCTGAATCTCCATCGCGATCATCGAATGGGGCAGCGACATCCTGGCCTCTCAGTTCCGGGGTTTACCCATGTGCATGAACCCCGGTAAATCATCAGGGGTTACCGGAGCCTTTACGCGGTCCAGAAATTTCGCGGGCCCTGCCATCAGCGCCTTGGAAATCGGGTTTTCGCGCAGGCCCGCTTTCATCTTTTCAATTTGCATCACGTTTTCAATGCGTCGATCCAGAAAATCCCAGGTCGCGTGGTGGCCGGGGCTATCGTCGCCCAGCCAGAACAAAACCGTGGCGGAATACACCGCCGACAGCGTCGCGCGCTTGGAATACCAATTCAGATCCGTTGAGGTATCGCCCAGCGCCCGCCAGATCGCATCCGCCGTGCCCCAGATCGCGCGCACCCCGTCGGCCGCGTGTTGCGGCAGCGCAAAAAAAGCCGACCCCCGGCGCACCACTTCCTTGTCATCACAGGCTTCCAGCCGATACCGCACCCCTGCCGCCACCCGGTCACGATACCGCATTGCCGCCAAATCGGTGGCCGCCAGCCGCTCTTGCATCGCCACATCGCCCGCCTGATGATAGGCCAAAGCCAGATCCACCACCCCGCGCGGAAACAGGGCAGGGGCCAATTGCGGTGCCACACCCGAATCAGTCATGGCTGCCCGCAGCGTCGCCGCAGACCAGCCCTCGAACGGCACATGCGCCAAAGCGGCCTGTAAAACCGCTGATTTTGCGGCTTCCATGCTGTTTTCTGCGGTCATCGCACGCTCCTTCGCTGCACATTGGTAGACAACACCTAGCGCCTTTGATATGCGCCGCAAGCCTGCACTTTTCCGTGCAACTTTAACCTAGAGAGGTGGTGACAACCACATGCAGGTCAGCGTCCGCGATAATAACGTCGAGCAAGCCCTTCGGGCCCTCAAGAAAAAGCTCCAGCGCGAAGGCGTGTTCCGCGAAATGAAGCTAAAGCAACATTTCGAGAAACCCTCCGTCAAAAAAGCGCGCGAATCCGCCGAAGCAATCCGCCGCGCGAGGAAACTCGCCCGTAAGAAGCTTCAGCGTGAAGGCGGTCTCTAAGGTTTTGATCCGGTAACGGAGAAAAATTGCAGTGACGTTTGCGTAAGCTGTGATGGGGCGACCCATCATCCGATCAACCCCCGCGCGCGAGTGTCGGGGGTTTTTCTTTGCGCTGCTTTCGCGAAAGCCGGCATGAGAAATGTTGCTTGCGCCAACGAAAGTCTGTCGCACCGGCCCCCAGTGATGCGTCTAACCTTATGTAGGCACATTTGAGAGCGGCATGAACCAACCCGTGAATACTCTTGTGAAGGCCGCGCAGGATGGCGACCGTGTGGCACTGGAACAGGTGATCCGGGCAGTGCAGGACAAAGCTCACGGTCTGGCAATCCGGATGCTGTTCAACCCCGACGATGCGCGCGACGCAGGAAATCCTGATCAAGATCGTGACCAATCTTTCGACTTTCCGTGGCGAAAGCTCCTTCGACACTTGGGTTTACCGGGTTTCAACCAATTCTCTTCTGACCACCCGAAAGGTGATCCAGAAGGAACGGGGTCTGACGTTTCATCTGTTCCAGCAAGATCTGCAAAGTGGCTTGGTCATTGACCCCTCTCCCCCGGCAGAGGATGTGGTGCTGCTAAACGCGCTGCGGGTGTCATGCACCATGGCGATGGGGCGGGTGTCGGACACTCTGATCTATTCCGGCTCGGATACACCCGATTATGCCGTTGCCCGTCGCGAAGCCGCGCAGGCTATTGCCAACTTAAAGGCCGTCACGTTGCAGCGCGCCACCGGGGCCTTCAAATGCCCAACCGACCTTGCGGCAACGCTGATCAAGATACTTGCACCACCGGGTTAGGCCGAACGCCCCCCCAACCAATCCAGCCCGCTCCTGTCCGGGCCAGAAAATAATGGCCTTGGCTTTCACGGTCGCATGCTTTGCGACCTCTCGCCACCACCGCTGTTTCTCAAACCACCGTGATTTCTCCGAAAGGGAAACCCAATGACCGATGTTCCAAGATTTCTTCGCGGTTGATCCGACCTTCACCTATTCCGGCCATGTGGTAATCGTGTCCGGCAAAACCGCCCTGCATATCGCCCCTTGGGTGATGACAGGCACCGCGCCAAACGGTCAGGCGATCAGCCAAACGGGGCTGTCCGTGGCGGTGTTGCGGCAGCAGGCTAACGGGCGCTGGCTGACGATGATCGACAATCCCGATGGGCAGCATCTTATGCCGCAGCCTTGATGCCCAGTTGACGCTGCACGCTTGCCCCCCACTCGATTGCCTCTTGTCCCCAAGACCGAGGGGTTTTCATTGCTGGGGCTGGGCTGAGACAGTAAGAACAACAGTGCCACGGGTTGTGCCAATCCCCTTATGTATGAGACCAGTTGATGCGCGAATCCGATCTTTACCCCGCCTTGAAGTCCTATCTCGAAACGCAGGGTTACACGGTCAAGGCCGAAATCGGTGCCTGCGATCTGATGGCGCGGCGCGGCGACGAGCCGCCTGTGATTGTCGAGTTGAAACTCAGCTTTTCACTGGCCTTGGTGATGCAGGGCGTGGCTCGGCAAACCCTGTCCGATCACGTCTATCTGGCGGTTCCGGTATCGTCAGACCGCGGCTGGAAACTGCGCTACCGCGATATCATCGCGCTGTGCCGCCGCCTTGGTCTTGGCCTGCTGGCGGTCAAAACCGATCCCCACGCCGTCGAGGCGCATCTTGATCCCGCCCCCTATAGCCCACGCAAAAATCTGAAAAAATCCGGGCGCCTGCTGCGCGAATTTGAACGCCGCGTCGGTGACCCCAATTTGGGCGGCTCGACCGGTGTCAAACAAATGACCGCCTACCGCCAGGATGCGCTGCGCTGTGCCGACCACTTACGCACCCACGGCCCCACCAAAGCCGCCACTTTAGCAAAGGCCACCGGCGTGAAAACCGCAGCCAGCCTGATGCGCGCCGATCATTATGGTTGGTTTGAACGGGTTGATCGCGGCATCTATGGCCTGACACCAAAGGGTCACACGGGCCTTGACCACTTCAAAGCCGATCTTGGGGCCTTGTCGCCCGCTTCTCATTCCCCCGTTTGAAATTGCCCGTCACCTTGGCCATCACCAATTGCGCACCGGGTGCATCCGTGCGGTCAATTGGCGCCAGAAACTTTGCCGCGTCCGTGCCGCGCAAGGTAGTCACGCATCCAACCTTAGCCACCGCATAGCCAAAGACGGATTCGTTGCAGGTCCAACGCATCTTGATTGCCATCCCTGTGACCGCGCACCTTGCTACAAAATGACAAAATCCGCTGCCGAAAGCGTGGTCATCGGGGCCACTCTGGCAAACGCCACCCGGCCTCCGATCCCCGCCGCATCGGCGTCATAGAACACTATCCCCGTCGCCTGATCATAGATCAACCGATCGTTACCATCCAACGCCGCCGTGCCAAAGCGCAACTCATCAGCGGTAACCGATGCCCCTAGCCCGGCAAACCGCGCCGCCAGCAACCCGATATCGTCCTGCAAATGGGTGAAATCGGCGATGGTATCAACGTTAAGCGCCGTGCTTAGCGCGGCCGAGAACACAAACACGTCCGCCCCGGCGTCGCCACGCAACGCGTCATGTCCGCCCGCACCATTCAGCGTATCATTCCCCGCCCCGCCGCGCAGATAGTTCGCCAGCGCATCACCGGTAAACCGATCATTGCCCGTGCCACCGGCAAGGTTCTCAATGCCGGTCAGAAAATCCTCGGCGACCCCGTTTACAAACACCCGCGACGTCGCGGCCCCTGCCAGCACCGCCACCAGATTTCCGGTCTTTTCGGCATACGAGGCCGTATCACTGCCCAGCCCGCCGTCAATCACGTCTATTCCCAAGCCGCCGATCAACAGATCGTTGCCGGCTTGCCCGTACAGCCGATCATTGCCCGCCCCACCGTTCAGCGTGTCGCCTGCCGCAAAATTGGTGCCCCAGAACTGCTCATTGCGCACGGTTCCGGTCCAGTTCACCGCCGCCTGACGCGGGTCGAAGATCCGCGCCTCGATACCGCTGCTGTTGATTGCATCTGACCACGTTACCATGAAACGGCCATCCAGCAGGCCCACCACATCGGGGTCAAACTGCACCGAGTTGGTTTGCGCACCGGCCACCGAAACCACGAAATCGCCGCTCGTGGCCACACCGGTCGCCGAATAAACGCGGGCGCGGATGTCGGTTCCATTGGCGTTTGAATCATCTTGCCACACAACGACAAATCCGCCGCCAACCAATTCCGTCACATGCGCGTTAGACTGATCGTCTGTCGTGGTCGAATTCACCCGAACCACCGGCCCAGAGCCAAGACGCATCATAATGTCGTCACCGATGGTGGCAGCACTGTTGTCGGTCCAGACGGCCACAAGTGTCGTTCCCAGAAACGCTACATCAGGGTTACGGCTGCTTTCGCGAAACGCCCCGACATCCAGCCGCGTGCCACCGTTCGCTACCGCCACCGTCGGAAACCCACCCGACAGGTTGCGCACATAGATGCCATCCTCGGCGTTTCGCGCGGCATCCGGGCCAAGATCATCGTCCCAAACCGCCACCATCTGCGTGCCGCGAATGGCGAACACCGGGGCAAAATCACCTCCCCAATTGCCGCTGATCCGCACTGGCCCGCTGATCGAACCCCCCGCACCAGAATACATCCGCGCCACCGCCCCGGAATTCACGCCAAGCCCGGTGACAGCCAGATTGTCATCCCACCAACCCAGCACAAACCCGCCGCTCGCTGTGGCCTCAAGGGTAACTTCGCGCTGTATTCCGCTGCCCGTCGCCAAAATCTCTGCCGTCACGGGCACCCCGGCAGCATTGAAAATACGACAGCGCACATCATTGCCATCCCGCCCGCCAAAAGTAGAGCTGTCATCCCAGGCAATGGCAAATCCGCCCCCGGCCAAAGCCGCCACTTGCGGCAGTTCTTGCCTGCCCTCAAGCCCGACATTGGCAATCAACTCGCCCGACGCCGCTGTGCCGTCAGCGTTCATGATCCGGTATTTGATATCCCCGCTATTGGATCCAAAATCCCGCCACACCACCACCACCCGCCCATCGGCCAAAGCCGTCACCGAGGTTTGCGATTGTGAATTGCCATTTTGCAGTGAAACGGTGAATTGCGGCCCAAAGGGCACTGGTGCTGCCATGATGAAAACCCCTATAAAATAAGGAATCGGTAGCAGATTTCCATCATTCTGTCATCGGAATTTTGGCGCTCTCACACCGCCAGCGCCGTCGTCTTCACCACCGTGCGCAGCGCGAAACTCGACTGCATCTTGGCCACCCCCGGCAGCCGCGACAGATACTGCCGATGAATGCGGGCAAAATCCTCGGTGTCCTGCGCCACCAGCTTTAGCAGATAATCCGCCGTCCCCGCCATCAGATGACACTCCAGAATGTCCGGCACCCGCGCCACCTCGCGCTCGAACGCGTCCAGCAGATCATCGGCCTGCCCTTGCAGGGTAATCTCGACAAACACCGTCGTCGGCCGCCCCATTCGCCGTGCGTCCAACAGCGCCACATAGGCGGCAATAAACCCCTCCTCTTCCAACCGCTGCACCCGGCGATGACAGGCCGACGGCGACAGGTTCACCAGTTCCGAAAGCTCGGCATTGGTCATCCGGCCATCCTTCTGCAATTGCTTAAGGATACGGCGGTCTGTCGCGTCTAATTCCATCGCTGCGGTGCTTTCTTCGGCAAATCGGCATTTTATTCGAAGATACTACCACCAACTGCCCTAAACGCACCACAGATATCAAAACATTTGCAACGGTTCTGCGTCACCATGATGAAAACGCACATCAGGGAGTCGCGCATATGAAAATCGGTTGCCCAAAAGAGATCAAGCCGCAGGAATACCGCGTCGGCATCACCCCCAACGCCGCGCGTGAGGCGATTGCCCACGGTCACACCGTCCTGATCGAAACCAACGCCGGCACCGGCGCGGGCTTTCCCGATGCCGATTACATCGCTGCGGGTGCCAAGATCATCGCCACCGCCGAAGAAATCTTTGCCTCTGCCGAGATGATCGTCAAGGTCAAGGAACCCCAGCCGATCGAGCGCGCCCGCCTGCGCGAGGGTCAGCTTTTGTTCACCTATCTGCACCTCGCGCCCGATCCGGAACAAACCGCCGACCTGTTGAAATCCGGCGTCACCGCCATCGCCTATGAAACCGTCACCGATGATCGCGGCGGCCTGCCCCTGCTGGCCCCGATGTCCGAGGTTGCTGGCCGTCTCGCCCCGCAAGTCGGCGCTTGGACGTTGCAAAAAGCCAATGGTGGCCGCGGCGTTCTGCTTGGCGGCGTGCCCGGCGTGTCGCCTGCCCGCGTTCTGGTGATCGGCGGCGGTGTCGTGGGCACTCACGCGGCCAAAATCGCCGCAGGCATGGGCGCGGATGTCACCGTGATCGACCGCTCGGTGAACCGCCTGCGCTACCTGGACGATGTGTTCGGCGGCACCTTCAAGAACGCCTACGCCAACGCGGGCAACACGATCGAGCTGGCCCGCCAAGCCGATATGATCATTGGCGCGGTGCTGATCCCCGGTGCCGCTGCCCCCAAACTGATCAGCCGCGCCCAGTTGTCGGAACTGAAGCCCGGCGCTGCCCTCGTCGATGTCGCCATCGACCAAGGCGGCTGCTTTGAGACAAGCCACGCCACCACCCACCAAGACCCGATCTACGAAGTTGACGGCATCATGCACTACTGCGTTGCCAACATGCCGGGCGCCGTGGCCCGCACCTCGACCCTTGCACTTGGCAACGCCACGCTGCCGTTCATGCTGGCCTTGGCCAACAAAGGCTGGCGTCTTGCCTGTTCCGAAGATCGTCACCTGCTGGCAGGCCTCAACACCCACGCCGGCCATCTGACCTACGCCGCTGTCGGTGCCGCTCTTGGTTTACCAGTAATGGACGCAAGCGCCGCGCTGAACGTCTGAATTTCCGCGACGGAAATCTGCCGCGCAACCGTATAACCCTTAAACAATAACGAGGGTTATCATGGTTGCGCGGTCACTTTTTGCGGGGGTCAAGTCCCCGTATTTCCTCTGGCTTCTTCTATCGCTTCCCGCTTTGGGGATGTTTTCCGCCCTCACCGGCACTGATGCGCGCGCCTTTCGCCATTTGCTGGAACCCACCGGCGAATTCGCCGCCCGCTTCATGATCATCGGCATGATGGCCACGCCTCTGATGATGGTCTTTCGCACCCACCATTGGCCGCGCTGGATGATGCACAACCGCCGCTATTTCGGCGTCGCGGCCTTTGGCTATGCCGCTTTGCACACCATTGTCTATGTCGTCTCCGAAGGCACCCTTGCCAAGATTCTGGGCGAGATCACCAAGTTCGAGATCTGGACCGGCTGGCTTGCCTTCCTGATCTTTATCCCCCTTGCCGCGACGTCGATGGATTACGCCCAGCGTGCCCTTGGTACCGCATGGAAACCCCTGCAACGCTGGACTTACGCCGCCGCAGTGCTGACGCTTCTGCATTGGGCAAGCTTGCACAACTGGGGCAGCATTGCCCCCGCCGCCATCCATTTTGGCCCGCTTGCCGCCCTTAGCGCCTACCGTCTTTGGTATTGGTATCTGCGCCCGCGCCCTACCCGCATCGCATAGGTTTTGGGCACCGCATAAAAAAGGCCCCCAAACCGGGGGCCTTTTCCTTGCCAATCAGGCGATTTTACTTCTTCAGCGCAACCAGAATGTCCTTCAACAGGTCCACTTCGGTCGGGCCGGCTGGTGCAGCCTCAACCACAGGTGCCGGGCCTTTCAGCTTGTTGACACCCTTCACCAACATGAACACCACAAAGGCGATGATCACAAAGTTGATGACAGCGGTGATGAATGCGCCATAGGCAAACACCGCCGCGCCAGACTCTTTGGCAGCTGCAAAAGAGGCCGGATTGGTGCCCGACAGATCAAAGAACATATCCGAGAAGTTAACGCCACCCAGGATCAAACCGATGATCGGGTTGATCAAATCGCCTACCAAGCTGCTCACAATCGCCGTGAACGCAGCACCGATGATGATACCAACGGCCAAGTCCATTACATTGCCCTTGGCAATGAAATCTTTGAATTCTTTCAACATTTCACGGTTCCCTACCAGTTAATCTGCCCTTTTTGGGCGGTTTGTTTCCACAAGTGCGCACAGAGTGGGTAAAAGGTTACATATTTCAAGCAGTTTTGTATCGGGGAAATCAAGACTAACTTCGTCACATAGCCTCAAGGAGTCCTCATGCAACTGTCCGACTTTCCAATCACCCGCCGCTGGCCGCCGCGCAATCCTGGCGCCATTCAGCTTTATTCCCTGCCCACTCCGAATGGCGTTAAGGTGTCGATAGCGCTCGAAGAAATGGGTCTGCCCTATGACGCCCATTTCGTAGATTTCGCCACCAACGACCAACTCTCGCCTGAATTTCTATCGCTGAACCCCAACAACAAGATCCCTGCCATCATCGACCCCATTGGTCCAAACGGCACGCCGCTGCCGCTGTTCGAATCCGGCGCGATCCTGATCTATCTGGCGGAAAAGTCCGGCCAACTGCTGCCGCAAGCCAACCGCTATGAAGTGCTGCAATGGCTGATGTTCCAGATGGGCGGCCTTGGTCCGATGTTTGGCCAGCTTGGGTTTTTCCACCATTTCGCGGGCAAAGACATCGAAGACCCCCGCCCCAAAGAACGCTACCGCGCCGAGTCTGCCCGCCTGCTCCAAGTCCTCGATACCGCCCTGCAAAACCGCAATTGGATCGCGGGCGAGTATTCCATCGCCGATATCGCCATCGGCCCGTGGCTGCGCACCCTGCGCGATTTTTACCACGCCGCCGACATCGCCGGCTGGCAAACCCTCAAAAACACCCCCGCCTACCTCGATCGCTTCCTCGCCCGCCCGGCGGTCCAACGCGGCCTCTTGATCCCCGCCCGGCCTTAATCGGCTTTTTTCTTGCCCAAATACTCCCGCCGGAGGCTCCCCCCACCTCCGGCGCAGCCTATGGTTGCAACGCAAACACCCTGCCCAAACTATCGGAAAAACCGATACCACCTTTCTGCGTTTTGATATTGCGAAGGCACCCCCGCACCCCCTACGCTGGCAAAAAGCCGGAAAACCGGCATCCTCGCGCATGACGCGACCACACATGAACCACTGGGAGCCTGATTTATGAAAACCCTAAAACTGATGGGAACCACCGCCCTTGCCGCCCTGACGGCAATCGCCCCCGCCTACGCCCAAATCACTGAAATCGGTGCCTCCGAAGGCCAGGTGAACATCGTCGCATGGGCGGGCTATATCGAACGCGGCGAAACCGACAAAACCTTCGATTGGGTCACCAAGTTCGAGGCAGAATCGGGCTGCAAGGTTAATGTCAAAACCGCGGGCACCTCGGATGAAATGGTCGCTCTGATGAACGAAGGCGGCTTCGATCTGGTCACCGCTTCGGGTGACGCCAGCCTGCGGCTGATCGCAGGCAAACGCGTGCAGCCGATCAACATTGACCTGATCCCCTCGTGGTCCACTGTCGATGACCGGCTGAAAGACGCGGGCTGGCATACCGTCGATGGCGTCCACTACGGCACCCCCTATATGTGGGGCCCCAACGTGCTGATGTATAATACCGAAGCCTTCAAAGACGCCCCCCCCACCTCGTGGAACGTGGTGTTTGAAGAAATGACCCTGCCGGATGGCAAATCCAACAAAGGCCGGGTGCAGGCTTACGATGGCCCGATCCACGTCGCCGACGCAGCACTTTACCTGATGGCGCATAAACCCGAACTTGGCATCACCTCGCCCTACGAGTTGAACGAGGATCAATACAAAGCCGCTCTCGATCTGCTGCGGGTCCAACGCACGCTGGTCAGTCGCTACTGGCATGACGCCTTCATTCAGATGGATGATTTCAAGAACGAAGGCGTGGTCGCGTCCGGCACCTGGCCGTTCCAGGTCAATCTGCTGCAAGGCGAGAAATTCCCCGTCGCCAGCGTGATCCCCGCCGAAGGTGCCACGGGTTGGGCCGACACCACCATGATGCACTCCGAGGCTGCAAACCCGAACTGCGCCTACAAATGGATGGAACATTCGCTTTCCTCGAACCTGCAATCCGACCTCGCGGTCTGGTTCGGTGCCAACCCGTCGGTCCCCGCCGCCTGTACCGATGGCCGCGGAATGCTAACCCCCGAAGGCTGCACCCTGAACGGCATGGATGACTTCGAAAAGATCCGGTTCTGGACAACCCCGGTCACCAAATGCGCCCAAGGCGAATGCGTGCCCTACTACCGTTGGGTGTCTGACTATATCGGCGTGATCGGCGGCCGCTAACCCCGGGTCATCCGCAGGGTGCGTGCAGGTCACGCACCCTTTCTTCCCCAAAACGGTGCGTGTCATCACGCACCTTCCGGTTTTGCATTGCGAAAGCTCCCATGACCACAGCCGTCACCTTCCAAGCCGTTTCCCGCCATTTCGGCCCCGCCAGCGCCCCGATCCGCGCGGTGGATAACGTCGATCTGTCCATCCCGGAAGGCGCGTTCTTCGCCATGCTCGGGCCGTCGGGGTCAGGCAAAACCACCTGCCTGCGGCTGATTTCGGGTTTTGAAAAATCCACCTCCGGCACCATCCGCATCTTCGGCCAAGACGTATCCGACACGCCCCCCCACCTGCGCAACGTCAATACAGTGTTTCAGGATTACGCCCTGTTTCCCCATATGAATGTGCGCGACAACGTCGCCTACGGCCTGATGGTCAAGGGTATAAGCCGTTCCATCCGCTACAAAAAAGCCGATGAGATGCTGGCGCTGGTGAAACTCGATGCCTACGGTGCCCGCAAACCCGCCGAGCTTTCGGGCGGCCAGCGCCAACGCGTCGCCCTCGCCCGCGCGCTGGTCAACGAACCCCGCGTGTTGCTGCTGGATGAACCGCTCGGCGCACTTGACCTCAAACTGCGCGAAGCAATGCAGGACGAACTCAAGGCCTTGCAACAACGCCTCGGCATCACCTTCGTTTTTGTCACCCATGACCAATCCGAGGCCCTGTCGATGGCCGACAGCCTCGCCGTGTTCAACAACGGCAAAATCGCACAAATAGGCACCCCGTCGCAGATTTACGCCCAGCCCAGTACCCGCTTTGTCGCCGATTTCGTCGGCTCCTCTAACGTGCTGCCCCCCGCTGTCACCAAGATGCTCGGCGGCCCGGCGCAATGGTCATCCCTTCGCCCCGAAGCCCTGCGCCTGACCTTTGGCCCCGCCCCGCTGCACGGCACCGTCACCACGCTGCGGTACCTCGGTGCCACCACCCGCGTACAGATCGCCACCCCGGGTGCGGAAATCGGCGTCCTCGTCCCCACTGGCCAGCCGCTGCCCGAACCCGGCAGCAACACCGGCATCACCTTCGATCCTGCGGCCCTGCACCTGATGGCAAACGCATGATCCCCGCCCCCAAAAGCCGCTCTCAGGGGCATCGAGCCCCCTCCTGCGGCGCTGACGCCTCCTATACCCGCGGCCCTTTCCTCTTAACAAGAATACCCCCACCAACAGCTACCATGGCCCAACACCGTATTCTCAATGGCCAAAATATCCCCGCCGGAGGCCCCTGCCTTCAAAGGCAACCTACATGACCCCCCCCGCCATCCTTCCCAGCCGCGGCCCGGCCGATCGGCTGACCACCCTGTTCTGGCGCAGACCCAAGATCCTGCTGGCCCTCTTGGTCACCCCGCCGCTTCTGTGGCTTGGCGTGGTCTACGTAGGCTCACTCGCTGCCCTTCTGATGCAGTCGTTTTACTCCATCGACGAATTTTCCGGCCTCGTGGTGCCGGAATTTACCCTCAAAACCTACGGCGAACTGCTGCGGCCCTCGAATTTTGATATCATCCTGCGCACCCTCACCATGTCCGCCGCCGTCACCCTCGCTTCTGCCATCCTCGCCTTTCCCATCGCCTATTTCGCCGCCCGCTACGCAAAGGGCCGCTGGAAGGCGGTGTTCTACCTTGGCATCATGCTGCCATTGTGGTCGTCCTACCTTGTCAAAGTCTACGCCTGGAAACTGATCCTCGCCAAAGAGGGGATCATAACTTGGGTCGCCGAGGCCACCCATACCGCCCCGCTGCTCAACGCGGCCCTCGCCCTGCCCGGTATCGGCGGCAATTCCCTTTCCACCTCGTACATCGGCACCTTCCTCGTGTTTCTCTACGTCTGGCTGCCCTACATGATCCTGCCGATGCAGGCGTCGCTGGAACGCGTGCCGACAACCATGCTCGAGGCGTCAGCCGATCTTGGTGCAACCCGCGCGCAAACCTTCCGCACCGTCACCCTGCCACTGGCCCTGCCGGGCGTCATCGCCGGGTCGATCTTCACCTTTTCGCTCACGATGGGCGATTACATCATCCCGCAAATCATTGGCAATTCGGCCAATTTCATCGGCATGGCGGTCTACCAACTGCAAGGCACCGCCGGAAACCTGCCGCTTGCCGCTGCCTTTGCCGTGGTGCCGATTTTGATCATGCTGGCCTACCTCGCCATCGCCAAACGGATGGGAGCGTTCGATGCCCTCTGAAACCCGCGCCCCCCTGCCCCTTACCCTTGCGGCCATCGGAGGCTTGCTGTTTTTGCATCTGCCGATCGCGCTGATCTTTCTTTACGCCTTCACCACCGAGGAACGCACCTACCAGTTTCCGCCCCCCGGCCTGACGGTCCAGTGGTTCGCCGTCGCCTGGAATCGCGCCGACATCTGGCCGCCCCTGATGCTGTCGATCAAGGTCGCCACACTTTCCACCGCCCTCGCGCTGATCCTTGGCACCTTGGTTTCTGCCGCCATGTCGCGTGCGAAATTCTTTGGGCGCGAACAAATCTCGCTCTTGATCCTGCTGCCGATCGCCCTGCCCGGCGTGATCACCGGCATGTCGCTGCGCTCGGCGTTTTCGATCATGGACATCCCGTTTTCCACGCTGACCATCATCCTCGGCCATGCCACCTTCTGCATCGTCATCGTTTACAACAACGCCGTCGCCCGCTTTCGCCGCCTGTCCGGTGGCATCCTCGAGGCCTCGGCCGACCTCGGCGCCAACGCCTTCCAAACCTTTCGCCACGTCCTGCTGCCGAACCTCGGGTCGGCCCTGCTCGCGGGCGGCATGCTCGCCTTTGCGCTTAGCTTCGACGAGGTGATCGTCACCACCTTCACCGCTGGTCAGCAATCCACCCTGCCGATCTGGATGCTGAACGAACTTATCCGCCCGCGCCAAAGACCGGTCACCAATGTCGTGGCCATCGTGGTCTTCGCCGCCACCTTCTTCCCCATCCTCATCGCCTACTATCTCACCCGTCAGGGTTCCGAGACCGCAGGCGCAGGCAAATAAGGACAGCCCATGCCCATCCAAACCCAACTTCTCATCGGCAACACCTTCGAGACGGGCGAAGACTTCGCCGAACCCATCCTTAACCCCCGCACCGGCGCGCTGATCCTCAATATCCCCGAGGCATCCACCGCCCAGATCGACCGCGCGGTCGCCGCTGCCCGCCGCGCCTTCCCCGCATGGTCGCGCACCACGCCCTCCGAGCGCGCCGCAGCCCTTCTGCGCATCGCCGACCGCATCGAGCGTGACGCCACAGCCTTTGCCAAACTTGAAGCCCTCAACTGCGGCAAACCGATCAACGCCGCGCTGAACGATGAAATCCCCGCCATCGTCGATTGCTTTCGCTTCTTCGCGGGGGCGGTGCGCACTCAACACGGCGCGCTGGCGGGCGAATACCTGGCCGGCCATACCTCGATGATCCGCCGCGACGCCATCGGTGTGATCGCCTCGATTGCCCCCTGGAACTACCCCGCCATGATGATGGCCTGGAAACT
>JBAVTI010000352.1:0-1565 GCA_049696055.1 Paracoccaceae bacterium
GGTCCGGGGAGGGGGCAGACAGCCCCCTCCCCGGCTGCTGGCAGCCAACCCGCGGTGTCAGATTTCCTCAACCATCACTACGCCTTGCATCGCTTTGATCGCGCCCTTGATTTGCGGGGTCACGGGGTAGTCGTTGGGCAAGACCAGGTCGATCTCGCGGCCGGTATCGTCGGGGACGCAGATGGTGATCTGGCCTTTGGAGGGGCCTTTTTTCAGGCTGGCGAACAGCGCGGCAACTGAGGCTGCGGCCTCAGGCCGGTTAAGGTGGATGCGCAAGGACGAGCCGCCTGCCTCGGCGGCGACGCTGTCGATGGGTTGCACGGCGCGGGCCAGCAACTTGAGGGTGTCGCCTTCCAGATTGGCCTCGACGGTCAGGACGATATTATTGCCCGGTTCCAGCAGGTCGCGCGCGGCTTCCAGCGTGTCCGAAAACATGGTCACTTCGTAAAGCCCTGTAGGATCAGATAGTTGGACGAAAGCAAATCGGTTGCCCTTGGCGGATTTCATCTCACGCTTTGATGACACCGAGCCTGCAAGTTTACCCACCAGCGGGCCGTTTTGGGCAGCAAGGGTCAGTTCGGAGAGGGTCATCACTTTTTTGCGTTTCAGCGGCCCCATGTAATCATCAAGTGGATGGCCAGAAAGGTAGAACCCGATGGCCTGATGTTCCTGGGTCAGACGTTCGACCGGCAGCCAGTCGTCGCGGTTGGCGATACGCGGTTCGGGCAAATCGGCACCGGCCTCGCCAAACAGCGAAACCTGGGCAGAGGTGCGCGCCTCGTGGACGGCGGCGGAATAGGCAACCAGCGGATCGAGGGCTTCGAACACCCGCGCACGGTTGGGGTCAAGCACATCAAACGCCCCGGCGCGGGCAAGCATTTCCAGCGGGCGTTTGCCGACGCGTTTCAGATCGACCCGGCGGGCAATGTCGAACAGGGTGGCAAAGGGTTTGGGGCCTTGATCGGTTTGGCGGGCATTGACGATCAGGCGCATCGCATCGACGCCGACGCCTTTCAGCGCGCCAAGGCCATAGATCACCTGACCTTCGCGGACAGTAAAAGTGGCAAGGCTGGCGTTGACACAAGGGGCCACGGTTTTGATGCCAAGCTTGTCCACCTCGCGTTTATAGACCGCGAGTTTATCGGTCAGGTGGATATCGCAGTTCATCACGGCGGCCATGAATTCGACCGGGTAATTGGCTTTCAGCCACGCGGTTTGATAGCTGACCACGGCATAGGCGGCGGCGTGGGATTTGTTGAAACCGTAGTTGGCAAATTTTTCAAGCAGATCGAAAACCTCGCCGGCTTTTTCCTTGGCGACACCATGGGTTTTGGCAGCGCCTTCGATGAATTTCGGGCGTTCATTGGCCATTTCCTCGGGGTTTTTCTTACCCATGGCGCGGCGCAACAGATCAGCGCCGCCAAGCGAATAGCCCGCCATGACCTGCGCGATCTGCATCACCTGTTCTTGGTAAACGATGATGCCTTGGGTTTCAGACAGGATATGGTCGATGGTGGGGTGAATGGATTCCAGTGCCTTGAGGCGGTTTTTCACCTCGCAATAGG
>JBAVTI010000353.1:0-5683 GCA_049696055.1 Paracoccaceae bacterium
GCCAATCGCCCGTCCAGCACCGCCAGCGCCGCCCGATCCCGCACCAGATGCCGCGCGGTTTCGGAAAGCGTCCGCGACAGCGCCGGGGCCAGCCGCACGCCCGCCCGATCCAACCGATCCCGCGCCAACCCCACCGCGCGGATGACACCCGGCGCAAGCCGCGCCTCGCGCTGCGCTAACCGTTCCGCCAACCGTGCCAACATCACCCGCAGCAATTGTGGCCGCATCGGTGCCGCAACCGCCTCGTAGACCGAGCGTTTGCGCGCCGCAGCCATGCCCAAAGCGCCGCCCAACCGCCCCGCCCACAGATCAAACCGCTGCAGCGCGCTTGCCGTCAGCGCCTCCAGACGCGGCAACGCGCGGCTTAAATCGCGCAACCGCTGCCCGCGCAACCCCACGCCCTGCGCGATGCCCCGGCTTAGCCGCGCGCCCTGCGCATCCAGCGTGGCAATCAATTCCATCCGCACCGGAACCGCCATTTCCGCCGCTGCCGTCGGGGTTGGTGCCCGCCTGTCAGAGGCAAAATCAATCAGCGTGGTATCGGTCTCATGCCCCACCGCCGAAATCAGCGGAATGACGCTGTCCGCCGCCGCCCGCACCACAATTTCCTCGTTAAAGCCCCACAGATCCTCCAACGAGCCACCGCCCCGCGCCACGATGATCAGATCGGGCCGCGGGATTAGCCCGCCTTCAGGGATCGCGTTAAACCCCCGGATCGCCGCCGCCACCTCGGCTGCACAGGCCTGCCCTTGCACTGCCACCGGCCAGATCAGCACATGGCGTGGAAACCGATCCCGCAAACGATGCAGGATATCCCGGATCACCGCCCCGCTGGGCGAGGTCACCACCCCAATCACGCCGGGCAAATACGGAATGTCCTGCTTGCGGTCCGCATCAAACAGCCCTTCGGCTGCCAGCGCCGCCCGCCGCTTCTCCAGCATCGCCATCAAGGCACCGGCCCCGGCGGGAGCCACATCCTCGACGATCATCTGATACTTTGATTGCCCCGGAAACGTGGTCATCCGCCCGGTGGCAATGACCTCCATCCCCTCTTCGGGACGGACCTGCATCTTCGACACCTGCCCCTTCCAGCTGATCGCCGCAATCACCGCGCGATCATCCTTCAGATCAAAGTACAGATGCCCCGATGCAGGTTTAGATACCCGCCCCACCTCGCCACGCACCCGGATCAGGCCAAACTCGCCCTCAATCACCCGCTTTACCGCCCCCGAAAGCTCGGAAACGGTGTATTCGGGGGCGTTGCCTACCACGGCGGGGCCGTCATCAAACATCTCGGACATTAGCTTACCTTGCGATCCTGGTGCGCAGACCTTAGAACGCCCCCAGCAAAAGGCCAAGCGGGGGACGCAGCCGATGAATATCCTTATCCTGGGCAGTGGCGGGCGCGAACACAGTTTGGCTTGGGCCATCAAGCAAAATCCAAAATGTGATCGGCTGATCGTGGCCCCCGGCAATGCGGGTATTGCTCAGCTGGCCGAATGCGCCGATATCGACATCCTTGATGGGGCGGCTGTCGTTACCTTTTGCGAAGAAAACGCCATTGATTTCGTGGTGATCGGCCCCGAGGCCCCGCTGGCCGCAGGGGTTGCCGATGCCACCCGCGCCGCGGGCCTTCTGACCTTTGGCCCCTCGGCGGCGGCCGCAAAACTCGAGGCGTCCAAGGCCTTTACCAAAGAAATCTGCGACGCCTGCGCCGCCCCCACCGCCGCCTACGCCCGCTTTACCACCGCGGCACCCGCCCGCGCCTATATCCACGCCAAAGGCGCACCGATCGTGGTCAAGGCCGACGGTCTTGCCGCCGGAAAAGGCGTCATTGTCGCCATGACCATCCCCGAAGCCCTTGCTGCCATTGACGACATGTTTGGCGGCGAATTCGGGGCCGCCGGGGCCGAAGTGGTGATCGAAGACTTCATGCAGGGCGAGGAAGCCAGCTTTTTCGTGCTGACCGATGGCATCAATGTGCTGCCGATCGGTTCCGCCCAAGACCACAAACGCGTGGGGGATGGCGACACCGGCCCCAATACCGGCGGCATGGGTGCCTATTCCCCCGCCCCGGTTTTCACCGCCGAAATCGAGGCTCAGGTGCTTGCCCGCATCATCAAGCCAACCGTGGCCGAAATGGCCCGTCGCGGCACCCCCTACCAAGGCGTGTTGTTCGCAGGCCTGATGATTGATGGCGGCGAGGCCCGTCTGGTCGAATACAACGCCCGCTTTGGCGACCCCGAAACCCAGGTGCTGATGATGCGCCTTGGCGCGCAGGTGCTTGATCTGTTGCTGGCCTGCGCGGGCGGCACCCTTGACGATATGCAGGTCAATTGGGCTGATGATCACGCCCTGACCGTGGTGATGGCAGCCAACGGCTACCCCGGTGCCTACAGCAAAGGCAGCGTGATCCACGGTCTTGAGGCCCTGCCCGAAGACAGCTTTCACATGGCCTTTCACGCCGGAACAACCGCCAGAAACGGTCAGATCACCGCCACGGGTGGCCGCGTTCTGGCGATCACCGCCCGCGGCGCCACTCTGCGCGATGCCCAAACCCGCGCCTACGCCATGGTTGATCAAATCATCTGGCCCGAAGGATTCTGCCGTCGTGATATCGGCTGGCGCGCATTGTGAATTTAGATAAAGATCGCCGCGCAAATCGCTGATATACCATGTAAAATTTCGGCCACATTTGGCACCTTCCCCGTGCAGTCAGTTCAAAGGTAACCGATGTCAAACCCGATCCTTAGCGGCACCGAAATTCTGATCAACACCACCACCATCGCCTCGCAAGCCAGCCCGTCAATCATCACCCGCCCGGATGGCGGCTATACCGTGCTGTGGACCGACTATTCCGCCGATAATCCGACCGACGTGAACCTGACCGTCGATTACCGCGCCCAGAACTTCACAGCACTTGGCACCAAAATCGGCAGCGAAATCGTTGTCGCGAACAACCTGAACGGCCCCGCATCC
This sequence comes from Paracoccaceae bacterium, assembly GCA_049696055.1. Classification (GTDB taxonomy): domain Bacteria; phylum Pseudomonadota; class Alphaproteobacteria; order Rhodobacterales; family Rhodobacteraceae; genus JBAVTI01. The sequence goes on from JBAVTI010000353.1 coordinate 2,980, forward strand.
CCGGCACGCCTGACCGCCCTTGGCGACGGACGTTTTGTTGCGATATGGGATACCTTTACGGGGTCCGCCCCCGACAGTTCCGGCTTTGGCCTGCGCGCCCAGATCGTCAACGCCAACGGCACGCTGTCGGGCGGGCCGTTTCTGGTCAACACCACCACCGTTGACAGCCAAATTAATCCAGACATCACCGCACTGGCCAATGGCCGCTTTGTCGCCACCTGGTCCGACAGCAGCCACGCCAGCACCGACACCTCGGGCGAAGCGGTCCGCGCGCAGATCTTCAACGCCGACGGCACCAGATCGGGGGGCGAGTTGCTGGTAAACACCACCACCACCAACAGCCAAAACGATCCGTGCATTACCGCCCTTTCGACCGGCGGGTTCGTCATCGCATGGACGGATGAAAGCCAGACCGGCGGCGATATCTCTGGTGCTGCCATCCGCGCGCAAGTCTTTAACGCCACTGGCAGCAGGATCGGCGCGCAAACCCTGGTAAATACCACCACCTCAGGCGCGCAATTCGAACAATGCATTGCAGGCCTGCCCGGCGGCGGCTTTGTAGTGGTGTTCAAAATAAACACCGACACCGGCGGCAGCGTCCTTACCACCGACCTGCGCGGTCAGGTTTTCACCGCCAACGGCGTCAAACTCGGTGCGGAATTTGCCGTGAACACCGCCACGCCGGGCTTTCAGGACCGCGCCTGCATCACCGGCCTTGCCGATGGCCGCTTTGTGGTGGCGTGGACATCCGATCCTTCAAACCAACCCGACATCCGCAACCAAGACATCATGGCGCAGGTGTTCAACCCCAACGGCACGCTTTCGGGCACCGCGTTTCGCGTCAATACCACGATCACCGACCAACAAGCCGATCCCACCCTGACGGCCTTGGCCGATGGCCGCTTTACCGTCTCGTGGTCCGATTTCAGCCGAACCGGTGGCGACAGTTCTGGCGGGGCAATCCGCGCGCAAACCTTCGATCCGCGTACCGCCGCCGTGCAGCTGAGCGGCACTGCCGCCAACGACAGCTTTGTGGGCACCAGCTTTGGCGATACGCTGTCGGGGTCTGGCGGCAATGATACGCTGTTGGGGGCGGGTGGCAACGACGCAATGCAGGGCGGCGGCGGCAATGATTATCTGGCCGGGGGCTTGGGCGACGACACCCTGACAGGCGGCGCGGGTGATGATACCATTGTCATCGAAACCGCCACCGATCGGGTGATCGAGGCGGCCCTTGGCGGCACCGATACGCTAAAGTCGGCAAGCCTGTCGTTGAACCTGCTTGGTTTTGCCAACATCGAAAACCTTTCCCTGCTTGGTACCGCCAACCTGTTTGGCTTTGGCAACAATGCTGTCAACCTGATCAGCGGCAACGCGGGCAGCAACACGCTTGCGGGGCTGGCGGGCAATGACACGCTGAACGGTGGCGCCGGCGATGACCGGCTGCGCGGCGGCACCGGGCTTGATATCCTGACCGGCGGGGCGGGCGCGGATGACTTTCTTTTCGTCAGCGCCGCCGAGGCAGGCATCAGCACCGCCCGCGATCACATCACCGATTTTCAGCACGGCGTTGATGATATCGACCTGCATCTGTTCATGGCGGGTGGCAGTTTTATCGGTGCTGCGGTCTTTGGCGGTATCGCCAGACAGCTGCGCTATGAGGCGGCATCGGGCACCCTGATGGGCGATGTAAACGGCGATGGCCTGGCCGACTTCCAGATCACACTTGATACCAAACCCGCCCTCTCGGCCATTGATTTCATATTCTGACCCCTGCCCCCTTCGGCCAACTTTGGCCGAACCGCCACGGCTGCCCACCGATTTGATCTATCACAATCTCCCGCCGCCAAACCGCGCATACCCTTGAAGTGGTGCGATTCCCCGCGCCCTTGTTCCCGAGGTACGCCATGACCACCCCGTTTAAATTCGGCTCTGAATTTCGCATCAACACCGCCACCATCAGCCAGCAAAACGCCGCCACCCTGACCGCCTTGGCCGATGGCCGCTTTGTCGCCGTGTGGGTGGATGGCAGCGGCACCGGTGCCGACACCTCTGCCACTGCCGTTCGCGCCCAGTTCTTCAACGCCGATGGCAGCAAGGCGGGGGGCGAATTTCTGGTCAACACCACCACCGCAGGCTTTCAGAACGAACCCACCGTCACCAGCCTTGCCGACGGCCGTTTCGTCATCGCCTGGACCGATAGCAGCGCAAGCGGTGGCGATACCTCGGGCAATGCGCTGCGCGCCCAGATCTACAACAGCAACGGCACCAGATCGGGGGGCGAATTTCTGGCCAATACCACCACGCTCAATTCGCAATACACCTCCAGCATCACCGCACTGGCCGATGGCAGCTTTGTCCTGGCCTGGCAGGATACCAGCGGCGTTGGCGACACCTCTGGTACGGGGATCCGCGGCCAACACTTTAGCGCCAATGGCGTCAAACTTGGGGCGGAATTTCTGATCAACACCACCACCATCAACCACCAACTCGAACCCTCGATCACCGCCTTGGCCGATGGCGGCTATGTCGTCGCCTGGACAGATTACAGCATGACCGGTGCCGACACCTCAAACACCGCCATTCGCGCTCAGGTGTTCAACGCAACCGGTGCCAAACTTGGTGCCGAATTTGTGGTCAACAGCCTGACTTGGGGGGGCCAGTACAATGCAAGCGTCGCCGCCCTGACCGATGGCCGCTTTGT
>JBAVTI010000354.1:0-2610 GCA_049696055.1 Paracoccaceae bacterium
CCCCGTGCTGAAATTGGGTGCCAGGTGAAGGGGTTAGCGGAAAGCCCAGCGGGTCAGCGTGTCGGCGCCAATCGGGGTGACCGACAAGCGGGTCAGGCGTGGCGCATCGGCAAGGGCTGCAAGGCCAAGCGGGCCGATAGCGGCGGTGCCTTCCGATCCGATCAGCGCGCCTGCGGTGAAATGCGCCAATTCATCGGCAAGATCGTCGCGGATCAACGCGGCGGCAAGCTGCGCACCGCCTTCGCACAAGATGCGGGTCAGGCCCTTTTCAGCAAGGCGGTGCAGGGCTTGGCTTAGGTTCACGTGGCCATCGGGCGTGGCGGGGCATTCGATCAGGATGGCACCGGCGGCCAGCCATGCGGTGCGCGCGGCATCACTCGCCGCGTCAGTATGGCACAACCAGACCGGAGTTTGCCGCGCGGTTTGGCCAAGGCGGCTTTGCGGGCTGTGCGACAGGCGGCTGTCGATCACGATGCGGATGGGTTGGTGTTGCGCGCCAAGATCGCGGGCGGTCAGGTCGGGGTTATCGGCGCGGGCGGTGCCGGAGCCGACCATGACGGCATCATGGGTCAGGCGCATGGCATGGGTGGAGCGGCGTGCCGCCGGGCCGGTGATCCAGCGGCTTTCGCCCGATTGGGTGGCGATGCGGCCATCTATGGTGGTTGCAAGTTTAAGGGTGACGAACGGCAGGCCTTGGGTCACGCGTTTAAGAAAGCCCGCGTTCAGGGTGGTGGCTTCCAGCGACAGGATGTTTTCGGTGACCGCGATCCCGGCATTGCGCAGCATTTGGTGGCCCTTGCCGCTGACGCGCGGATCGGGATCGGTCAGGGCGGTGACTACACGGGCGACGCCCGCCGCGATCAGGGCATTAGCGCAAGGCGGGGTGTGGCCGTGATGCGCACAGGGCTCCAGGGTGACATAGGCGGTGGCACCTGTTGCGGCTGCAGCGGCTTGGGTAAGGGCCATCACCTCGGCATGCGGGCGACCGCCAGCTTGGGTATGACCGCGCCCAACGATGCGGTTTTGACTGACGATGATGCAGCCAACCGCCGGATTTGGCCAAGTGCGGCCAAGCCCCCGCGCAGCCAGCGCGAGAGCATGGGCCATGTAGTCTTGGTCGGTCACTCGTCGCTTGCGCCAGAGGGACGCAGTTCGGAGACGAATTTGTCGAAATCGTCTGCCGCCTGGAAGTTCTTGTAAACGCTGGCAAAACGTACATAAGCCACGGTGTCGATCCGCGCCAGACTTTCCATCACGATGTCACCGATGGTGCGTGACGGGATATCGGTTTCGCCAAGGCTTTCCAGTCTGCGCACGATGCCGGAAATCATCTGATCAATCCGCTCGGGATCAATCGGGCGCTTTTGCATCGAAATGCGGATCGCCCGTTCCAGCTTGTCACGGTCGAAATCTTCGCGCTTTCCAGAGGATTTGATCACCACAAGGTCGCGCAACTGTACACGCTCATAGGTGGTAAAACGGCCGCCACAGGCCGGACAAAACCGACGGCGACGGATGGATACATGATCCTCGGCCGGACGGCTGTCTTTCACTTGGGTATCGATATTCCCGCAGAATGGGCAGCGCATTGGCCGTCCCCCTTTTTGATTTGACCTGCCTCTAGTCCGGGGGTTGGCCCCCGCTGTTATCCCCTGACTATAGGAGATTTAACAAGCCTTCGCCTAGCGGGTTTTTCAGGGCACTGAATGTAGGGGGCATGGTGTGGCATTGGCGACTCAGGGGCGGTGACGCAAGTTTGATCTGGACGTCAGGAAAACTGCACTATGTTTATTAACGTGCATCCCAAACATGGAGTTGTCCGATGACCCGCATGACTGCCAAGGATTTCGACCCAGCCTTGCTGGAGCTTTACGATTTTTATGCGCATGGCCGGATTACCAAGCGCGAGTTCCTTGATAAAGCAGGGAAATTTGCGATAGGCGGGCTGACCGCAGCGGCGATTTTGGGGCTGATGAGCCCTAATTATGCGATGGCAGAGCAGGTTTCCTTCAATGACCCCGAGATTGTGGGCGAGTATGTGATGTACCCCTCGCCCAATGGGCATGGTGAGGTGCGGGGGTATTTGGTGCGGCCTGCGGGTGTGGCGGGCAAGTTACCGGCGGTGGTGGTGGTGCATGAAAACCGCGGGTTGAACCCCTATATCGAGGATGTCGCGCGGCGGTTGGCGAAGGCTGGGTTCATGGCGCTGGCTCCGGATGGGCTGACCTCGGTCGGCGGCTATCCGGGGAATGATGAGAAGGGCAAGGAATTGCAGGCGACGGTGGATGGCACCAAGCTGATGAATGACTTCTTTGCCGCCGTTGAATGGCTGATGGGGCATGAGGGATCGACGGGCCGGGTGGGGATTACCGGGTTCTGCTACGGCGGCGGTGTCGCGAATGCGGCGGCGGTGGCTTATCCCGAACTGGGCGGGGCGGTGCCGTTTTATGGACGCCAGCCGGATGCGGCGGATGTGGCGAAGATCAAGGCGCCGTTGCTGATCCATTACGCGGAACTGGATACGCGGGTAAATGAGGGCTGGCCGGCCTATGAGGCGGCCTTGAAGGCGGCGGGCACGCGGTATGAGGCGTTCATCTATCCCGGCGTCAA